>NZ_DATAGQ010000009.1:0-1764 GCF_036263595.1 Geminicoccus sp.
TCGAGTGCTGGGCGACTACGGCGCCGTGCTCGATGCCACCTGCCAGGCCTGGAATAGGCTCCTCGCTGAGACCGGCCGGCTCGCCAGCCTCACCGCCTACCCCTACCTGCTCAAGTCAAAACTTCTATGAGCCGGTATGAGATCCTTCATCCTGGACATCATCGGCGCTTCCAGCGGCAGTCTGCTGACGAATTGAGGATGGTGGGGGGGAGGGTGGTTGGCTGGGATTGCCCGCTGGCGCCGCCGGTTGCGGGACGACGCGACGTACCCGGAGGCCTCCATTGCCTTATCCAAGTCGCCATCGGCAGCCCGCTGCTACGCCACATCAGCCGTTGAGCACTTTCTCCAACGGGCTCTCGACCGGGCCATCTCGCTGGCCAGAACAGGTAGTTGCGCGAACTGTTCCACTATGGGCGCGGTAGTCCCCGTTCAGTTCACCGCCATACTCGAGCTTCACCTGGACCTGCTCAGAAGCGAGAAAATCGAAGCCAAGACGTAGCCGGGCTACCTGCTCGGGCAGTTCCGTCTCGCTACGGAAGCTGCCGCTGTTGGGTGCTCCCTCGAAGCTGGCTTCAGCACCCCAGCTGTCGTCGTCGCAGAAGACCCCGCCGAGTGCGATGTAGGGGCGCAGCACCATCCCGTTCCCGTACAGGAGCCTGCCGCCAGCCTCCAGCATCGGCCGCCAGTTTCACGTCGTCCTCTTAAGGAGACTGGCGCGAAAGCCGTGGTCTCTGCCTTGTCCGGTGAACAGGGCGGATGGGTAAGCGCCTCGGGCAGGAAGTTCCGGCCCATCACGCTGCTGGTTGGCACCGGATCGATCGATGCCGTGACCTCGGTGCCGGTCAGGTGGTGAGCTGATCGGCTCTTCGCAGGTTCATGGCCATGCAGAGCAGCCAGAGCTGGCAGCGGTTGCGGATCAGGCCGTGGTAGCGCACGCGCCGGTACAGGTAGCGTCGCTTCATGGTGCCGAAGAGCTTCTCGATCTGGCCGCGCAGGGGCGTGATGGCGACGTTCATCCACTTGTGCCAGGACGGCTGGCGCTTGGCCTGATGCCGCCGGTGCATGATCCGGTCGGTGATGCCGATTGCGGCCAGGGCCTCCCTTCTGCTCATCGACTCGTAGGCCTTGTCGGCCAGCACGGCCTGCTCGTCGCCGCAGATCAAGGCGTCCGCAGCGATGCTCTCCCCGATGTCGGCACTGGTGAGAATGGCCTTGCGGATCAGGTCCGAACCTTGATCGACGGCCAAGTGCGCCTTGTGGCCGAAGAAGCTGCGCTGCCCGCGTCGGGTGAAGCCAGCTGCCGGGTCGCGCTCCGACACCTCGCCCTTACGCCTTGGTGGCCGCTTCACGTCAGCTTCCACCAGCGTCGCATCGATCATCGTGCCGGCCTTGATGAAGAGGCCACGCTGTTCCAGCTGCCGGTTCAAGGCGTCGAAGACCATCTCCGCCAGTCCTGCTTCAGCCAGGTCGATCCGAAAGCGCGAGAGCGTCGTTGCATCCGGCACCGCGTCCTCCAGGCCCAGCCCGCAAAAGCGCCGAAAGCTCAGCCGGTCGGCCAAGGCTTCTTCCAGATCACGGTCAGACAGGCGGTACCAATGCTGCAGGAGCAAAGCCTTGAGCTGGACCAAGGGCGGATAAGCCGGCTGCCCCGTCGGCGCCCGGCGCATCGGCTGCAGGAGCACCTCGATCGGCACCCAGTCGACCTGCGCCCTGATCCGCTCCAGCCGCTGGTTGCTGCCAAAGGCCGCCGGCAACAGGGCTTCC
>NZ_DATAGQ010000010.1:0-13225 GCF_036263595.1 Geminicoccus sp.
TGGGCTGCTGCAGGCTTGGATAGACGACTACAACAATCTCCACCCACACTCGGCGCTGCGCTTCCAATCACCCGCCGAGTTCCGCAAACTCAGTGCTTAACCCAACCCTGGCTCTGTCCGGCCAAACGGGGTGCACTCCAGTTTCGTCCAGGTGGGCGTTCCGGTCGGCGAACTGGATCAGCAGCTCTTTGGCTTCCTGAACGTCCGAGGTATCGAGGCTGCGCTTACCGGTGGATCCGCCAGGGCGGTTCCAGCAGACGTAAGCGGTACCATTGCGCCACCAGAGGCGATAGCCGAGGTAGCTCCATGTGCTTTTGGATTTGCGGCGCAATTCTCGGCCCTCTCGGGAGTGGTCCAATAGTCGGCGAGCCAGACATCAGTCGTCACATATTCCCGGCCAGGCCGCCTAGACTTGATCCGGCCGGTCCGCATTAACTCGCGAGCAGAACGCTCCGAGATACCAAGCCTCTCTGCAAGCTCAGGCGCATGGATGACGCGCGGGATATGGACGACATCCGCCACGCTGCTCAGCCCACCCCCAGCTTCGCCTGTGCCCACTCGTCGAGCAGGTCCGTGCGGTACAACGGGGTTCTGTTCATGCGGTCAAAGGGGGGACCACCACCAACGCTGGCCAACTTCGCCAGAGTCGCGATCGCGATCGGGATGCCGAACTTGAGCGCCAAGTATTCTGGGACTTCACGACGCTGAAGCCTTGGCTTGCGAAGGTGGGGAGGAAGGCTGAGGGTAGTGGTCATGGCTGACGCCCCTCCCGCTCTGCATCCAATTGAGCGATGTACGCTTCGATTTCTGCTAGGCGCTTGGCTCGCTCCGCAGGAGGAAGCTGCTTGTTCCATGGATGCTCGGGGTCCAGCGGATACCCGTCCGGCGTACAGCCGTCGTAGCGGCCAGGCGTCGGCTTAGCGGAAGCGCTCCAGTCGAACTTGGAGCCCTTTGCCAGGCGGTGCTCGTGGATCGCATCAAAGGCGTTGCGAATCGCGAGACTGAAGTTGATGCGCAGCGTTCCGACGGCATTGCGCCGGGCGTTCTCGAACTCGGCTTCGATCTCACGCAGGCGCTTATCCGCTGCGGGGGTACCGTACCGACCAGGAAGTTCTGCGGCGAGCGACTGCACGTAGGCTTGGTCTTCGCCGCGTTCCCACTCCTTGATGCGGCAGAGCGGGGCTGGGTCGTGGCCACTAGGACCCACAAAGACATAGGCTCTATCAACGATCTCAATCATGAAGTCGCCATCCATCGCCTGCCTCGGCCGATAGATGCCTGACCGAGTACGTAGGAGATGGTGCAGCCAGAAGTCGTCGCTGATGCGAATGGAAATCAGCTTGTCTTCGGGCTTTGGCTCCCAAGGATAGTCACCCGGCCTTGGATTGAGGGGGGTCTGCAGATACTCGTCGAGCCCGGACGGCAATGGCTCGAATGATCGAACAAGCTCATCGCTTACCGCTCTGCAGAGCGTCGCCGATAGGAACAGCCCAACTCCTGACGTGACGGCTGCGCCGATAAAGGCACCCTCAGCCAACCCGACCGAGTCGTAGTACCGCAATGTACCCTTTCCACTTGCTTCCACCAGAGGCGGTGGGGCGAGCCCGCGTTCGTGGAGAACAGCAAAGCTGCGCGGAGCAAGACCGGCGCCGACAGCGACTTCGGCGCCAGTGAACTGATCGGGTGGGGTGTTGCTGCGTGGGCGTCCCATGGAGGCAAGATAGAACAGTAAAAATGTTCTATCAAGTGCAAATGGGCCGCCTCATCCTTCAGGTGCTAGCTTACCTTTGCAAGGCCTGGGCAGGATCCAGAGGTCCTGCAGATAAGGGCCGCCGCAGGATCACTTAGGACGGCCCTTGCTGTTTAGCCGCTGACTTCTTTGGCTGCCGCCTCCAGCCCGGTTAACGTGGACGATCCCGTGCAGGGCGCTCCCCTGCGCGTTCATCTCCTTTCGGCCGATGGCGGGCGGGCTGTCCGCCAGGATGACCAGGACAGAGGCAAATCCGTCTAGGTTGCTTCTGAGCCGGACAGAATCAAACGCCGACTGCTCGGGTGCAACCATCTGGCTTTTTCTCATTCTTCAGCCTTTGCTGGATCTAGTGATCCTTAACAGGTCGCTCATGACACTGAGGAGGCTGACGTGAAGCGGCCGCCCATGCGTGAATGTGAAGTGTTGGAGCGCGATCCAGCAGCCGGCTTCACCCGCAGAGGGTAACGCAGCTTCTTCGGCTACAAGGTGCACCTGCCGGCGGATCAGGGAGCGACCTGATCCACGAAGCCATCCTCACCTGCGCTGAAGTATTATCCGTCATAAGTGCAGTTGACGTTGCAAGGCAATTCATTCCCCGCGAGTTTGCGCCGTAACAGACCGATCTACTCGCCGATAGGTGGACCGGGAGGTACGGTTAGTCGCATGCGACGGTCCTGCTGTGGCTCCCATCTCCGGTCGAGGAAGCGTGTCAAGTCAGCAACCAAGAGGTAGTTGTAAGCGCCATCGGCAGCATCTGAAGGAGAATTCTGCACGCGAAGTCGGTCACGGAGTTGCGCCAGCTTGTACTCCGCTATGGCACGTACCTGCGGCATCGGAGCATCAGCCGCCAGTGTAATGATTTGCTCTGCCACGACGCGCTGAACCAAGTAGCGCATCTCGCGCCGGTACGCGTCCTGTTCCTGATCTGATCTCTCATAAGCAGATGCAATAAGCTGATCGATGACGAAGTCTAAGCCCGGCAATTCAGGAGACAGCGTCTGCTGCTCAACGAGCCTAGCTGCGCGCTCAGGTTTCAGGATCGATGCAACGGTCAGCTCTGCCGCCGTGACCGGTGGTGAGAAGATGTCAAAGCTCAATCCTGTCCTGCTGTCGAACAGCTCTCGGTGGCGTTCGTGGGTGTAAGGGCGTGGTGGCAAGCGCTCAAGCACAGCCGTCGGTAACACCAACTCGGTTGGGTTTAATGTACTGAGCAGGGCATTCAGTGCACGCTGCTGGTCGGCTGCCGGCACGGGTTCCTTTGGCTGCTGATCATCTCCACGCAATGCATACGTATAGAACTGCCCACCAAGCATCTTTACTGCTGCTTCCACTTGGTATCGATGGAAGAGGTATATTGGAACAAGCGCTTCCTCCATCGTGGCCAGCGGCATGCCGGTTTGGAGCACTTGTTCGCCAAAGTAATTTAAAGCAACTCGGCGCACATCCATGACGCGCCGTAGCTCTTCGGCAGCGTCGGCGCTATTGTCCCACCGCTCGACTCGAGGATTTACTCCATCAGGGCCGGCGTCCTGGTCAGTTAGCAAGGTAAGACCGCGGTTGCTCGTGTCTGCGAGCAGCCTGTCGAGCATCACTTTCTCGTCCGTTCCTTCCGGGAAATCTTGGTATCCGTAAGCAATCGCGGCCTTGTCCCATCCGCCTATTTTCGTGTCGTACGCTTCTGCAAGATCGGGTCGGCCTGAAGAATTAAGTTGAATCCATGGATAAGGATAGTCCATCACAGAAGTCCGGCCCTCAGAACTTGCGGCGAAATTGTGTACTAGACCAAGAGTATGGCCAACCTCGTGCGCTGCAAGTTGGCGTAGGCGAGCTAGCACAAACGCCTGTAGTTCCGGGACATGCTCATCGCCACGTTCGTAAGGCGCAAGCAAACCTTCAGCGATAAGATTATCCTGTCGGTCTCGGAGTGAGCCTAAAGATACTCGTCCTTGAATTATCTCTCCTGTGCGAGGATCGTAGACACTGTCGCCACGGCTCCATCCTCGCGTGGAGCGGTGAACCCATTGAATGATATTATATTGTACATCCATCGGATCCGCCCCTTCGGGCAATAACTCAACCCGGAATGCATCAAGGTATCCTGCCGCTTCGAACGCTTCATTCCACCAACGAGCGCCTTCTAGTATTGCGGTCCGAATTGCCGACGGGATGCCACGATCCACATAATACACGATAGGCTTTACGGGCGGACTGACAGCGGCGAACGGATCTTCCTTCTCTAGGCGGTGTCGTTTAATAAAGCGCTTTTGTAAGGGTTGCTCTAGTGGAGCCGCGTAATCCGTCAATTCGATGTTAAAATACCCGGCACGGGGATCCCCAGAACGCATGACATAGCCTGGCTCAGGAAGGGCTACAAAGGAGTGCCGTGCGTGAACGGTAATGGCTTCAGGTGTAGGCGCTACTTCTATTATTTGCTCACCAGGTTCTGCACTAGTGAACGTTAGCGCAACTTCAATCTCAGTGTTGCGTGGGAACGCTTTCACGTTGGGTAGATAAAGAGCATTACGGTCTTCTGAGAGGGCGTACTCTCCCTGCTCTGCCATCTTGATGGTAGCGGGGATATTGTGGAGGTCGCTCTTGAACACGAACTCAGTTACGTCGATGAGGACGTGCCCTTCGCTCTCGGCGCTCACTTCAAAACCCCAGAGAACGGATTCGGCGAAGCTCTCGTCGACGCTACGGCGCTCATGCGGATTTTCCGTGACAGCACGGTACTTGAGGTTGGGCTGGACAAGGAGCACCTTCCTTCCCCAGCGGTCAAATCGGACGATGCGTGTTTCCGCTAGCAGTCCGCCGCGATCCAGACCGACATCCTTTGAGCCCAGTCCTCTAGGAAGAGAGATCTGGTAGATCATGTCTTCGCTGATGCGAGGTATCTCCATGTAAACTGATCCGGATGCTTCATCGACATAAAGCGGGATGTAGCCATCCTGTTTCGTCATGCCTTTCGTCTTGTTGACAATGGACGGCAATACCTCTGGGGCAGCCACTTGTTGAGGCGGATTTTCTTCGGCATGTGCAGGCAGCACTAAAGATAGGGATAGCGTAAGGGCAAAGGCCGAAACTGCTTGAGCAATCATCCGGAACATCCCAAAGCCTAGCAACCAAGGAAGCTCAAGCATGATAGCGTCTATAATATCCGGGGAAAAGAGCTTGCAGATATTCTTTAAAAGCTTTGGCGGGCATGTTGCGAGCCCGCCCCAATCCACGATGTAGAAATCTGGAGGCGGTGCGTCGAAGCCTGCTGTCTGTCTCCCGCCCACTAGGCCCTGATACGAACTTCAAAGCGTCGTCTGCTTCTTCTGCCTTGGGTTCCTTTCCTCCCGCTTCACCCACTCCGCCTCCGTTCTGCCCATCAGGCGGTAGGTATCTCGTGCCGCCATGCCGCAGCCAGTTGTCTACGATCATCACTGAGCGCCCGCGGCCATCCGGCTCTTCGATCTACAGCGCGTTGGTCGTCAGCCCGTTCTTTGTGGTCTTTACGAATGCACATCCGGAGAGGGCAAAGATGCGGACTTCGCAGTTGAAGGCCAGCATCTTAGCACCAGCTGCGTTCGGCTTGCTGTTCTTGATCATGCTCAGCCCGGTTATAGTAATATCGTTCATGTTCTCTCTCCTCAGATGACCAGGAAGCCTTCGGGCCGCTGCGTTGCGTAGACGCTCGGTCCCGTCTCGTTCGCCAGGATGCGTCCGACCGCCATCACGGCGGCCACCGCACCATCGATCCGCCCGCGCGAGCGGGCCTTGTGAAGCTTCTCGTTTTCGGCCGCGTCCGTTTCGGCCGCGACATTGCCAAAGCACATCCGCAGCACCGGGTTGTCGCCATGCCGGAAGCGGCCTGAGAGGAGTGCTGCCTTCAGCTCCTTCACCGGTGCCGCCATCGAGGCGAAGCCCTGGCCGAAGGCGGCGACGGTGAACCCAGTTTCCTGCAGGGCTGTGGTGACCGCCGTGCTGTTCCACCGGTCGATCGCGATCTCCTGGACGCTGTGGTCCACAGCGAGCTCGTCGATCCAGGCGAGTACAGCGTTGTAGTCGACCACGTTGCCAGGGGTGAGCCGTAGGTGTCCGGCCTCTCGCCAGCGCAGGTAGTCCGCCTGGTCCTGCTCAGCTTTGCGGGCGATGCTGGCTTCCGGCAGGAAGAACATCGGCAGGACGTCGTAACGCCGAACCTCGTCCTCATCCTCGACCGGGAACACCGCCACCACGGCCGTCAAATCCTCGACGCTGGAGAGATCGACGCCGACCCAGCATGGTTGCCCCAGCAGCTCGGTCTGCGGCCGCATCGGCTCGGCCTGGTCATAGACCGCCAGATCTACCCAAGGCTCGGCCGCGCCATCCGTCCAGATGTTGAGGTGGAAGCGCTTGAAGCTGGAGATCTCCGCTGGGAAGTGCGCGATGCGCCTAGCCTTGGTGCGCAGTTCCTCAAGCGACAGGAAGCCGGCCTCGATCGCGGGATTGGCCGCACGCCAGGCCGCCTCGTTCCTCCAGTCGGCGGCAGGATCCGCCGCGAAGATGATCGGCGCGAAGGTTGGATCCTCGATCTCGCCCGCGGCTACCTTCTGGCTGTACTGCCAGAGATCGCTGGCCAGCGTGCCCTGACCCTCGCCGGCGGTGCTGATGACGATGGTGAGCGGGTTCTCCCGTTTGACCATGCTGTCGCTGACGACGCCGAACAGCTTGCGGGCTTCCGCGGCTGGCCAGGCATGGACCTCATCAGCCAGGAAGAAGCTCACGTTCAGGCCATGCTTCGAGTAGGCCTCGGTGCTGATGGCCGACATCTTCCCCTGTGTGCCCGGGTGCTGCAGGATCTTCCTGCTCTCGATCGGGCGCACCCGCTTGGCCAGCACCTGGTCCTGCTGGACGAACTGGTGGGCGGAGTTGAAGGCGATGCCGGCATTCTCGCGATCGGCCGCCGCCATCACGATCTGGCCGCCGGCTTCCGCCTCGGGACCCAGAAAGTGTGCCAGCGCCAGGGCAGAGGCCAAGGTCGTTTTGGCATTACCCCTTGGAAGCCAAAGCACCGCCATCCGGACCTGCCGGCCACCGCACTCGGTGGTCGGTCCGTAGATCCGGCGGATGATGGCGGTCTGCCAGTCGTGGAGGTGGAAGAGCTGGCCAGCATGGCTGCCTTCCCAAAGCTGCAACCGGTTCACGAACCTGCAGATGCGGCCAGCTCTGCCGCTGGGGTCAGGGTAGAGCGCCGGGTCAGGCGAGAAGATCGTCCGCCCAGTCATCGCTCTTGCTCTCTTCCTGAGTCTTGGCGGCGCGCCGGTGCGGCATGAAGCCGAGTTCTGTCGCCAGCAGTCGTGCCTCGCGCATGGCGGCCGACTGCATCTTGAACGCGGGGTGCGGCTTGGGGCCGTCTTCTGTCTCGATCATGCGGCCGTCCCGGCCCATGACCTCTTCCAGCTCGCGGACCAAGCCGGCCACAATGCAGTAGCTCTCCAGGGTTGCCAGCGTGTCCGGGGTCAGCAGCTTCCGGCCGTGGATCTCCGGTGCGGCCCGACGCCATTCCGCCTTGGCCTGAGCCGTCAGCCAGGCCGGAGCAGGCGGACAGCGACCTTGGGTAAGGCCACCCTCGATCACCTTGAGCTTGGGCTTGCGGCCTCTCATCGGGAAAATCCCCAGAAGCCGACGATACTGCGCGCAAGCGGCGCAATACGGTCCTGTAGCAACCGGGCCAAAACTCGATCCCTCCTCCTTCCCATCACGGCCGGGCACTCCGGATCGGATGGCCGAACCCACCGTCGGCGCCGGCCGTCTTCCTGCTGTGGCAGGAGGCGCAGACAGCCGACCAGTTGGAGCGCGACCAGAACAGGCTCGGGGAGCCCTTATGAGGGACTACGTGGTCGACGGTCGTCGCCGGCTTCCCGCAAGCACAGGTCGGATGAGCCGACAGGAAGCCACGCCGTGCCGCTTCCCACTTGCTGTAATAACCACGGGCACGGGCAGACGGTCGCTTGGCTTCCACGGCGGCACGACGTGCAGCCGTGCAGGCAGGACAGCCAGCGCCGACAAAGGGCGGATGTCCTGGCTTGGGACAGTGCCTGGGTGGGGCCATCGGCATCAGAAGCACCAGAGCCGGTAGGAGCGGATCAGATCGTCATAGCCGGCGGTCATGCCGCCAGCACCCTCGCGACCATCGTACATCTGCGAGACATGCATAAGGATCGCCTGCCGGAGCCGCTCGGGCACAACGGGCCAGCCGGCGACGAACTCGACCTGGACAGCGCCATCGCCGTAGCGGACCCGCGGCCAGCTGGTGCCACGCAACGGCCGGATCTTGGCGGCGATGTGGCCGCCCAAGCCGGTGACCTCATAGGCATCGGGGCTCAGCACCCACTCGATGCCGGTCGGATCCAGGTAGCTGATCGACGTCACGGCCTGACACGGCGGCATCGGCACGCTGATCATCGCCGGGAAGCGGTCGAGCGTGAGCCGCCAAGTCTGCGTCACCAATGCCCGACCGAGCAGCCCTTCCGGCCCATCCAGCGCCGCGGTAGCCGCACCGATCATCGCCGCGATCCCGGCATCTTCCTCGTCATGGGTGACGCGGCAGAAGTCCTTGGCCTCCTGAACTGTCACTGGCAGTGATACCGGAGGTGTCACCAGGGTCAGCATGGCTGGCCCCTCAGTAGCGAGACCGGCCCGAAGGCCGGCCCCATCAGGCCACGGGGCGGTTGCGAGCATAGCCCTTCACCAGCACGGCACTGGCCGCGATCGAGGTACCCGAGTTCTTGGTCAGCACCGTGCGCAGGTAGCGCTTGTAACCCTTGTAGCCGACCTTCACCGCCGAACTGGCAGCAAGGCTGGCGGGCAGGCTGCCGATCAGGTCATCGGCCGCCACGTCGGTGAAGTCGCCGCCGGTGGTGGTGTCGGAGTGCTGGAGCTTGGCGGTGAAGTCACCGGCTCCGGCAATGGCACCGGTGTTGATCACCAGCGCGGCGGAACCGAAGTCGATCAGGTCGACCGGATCGCTGGTGGTGGTGGCCGAGAGGACGGCGGGTGCCACGACGGGCACCACACCGAGGTTGTGGACGAGGTCGCGCATGATCAGGCTCCTTAGCTCGCGGCGATCTTCAGCTTGCGGACGGCTTCCGGCATCACGACCGCACCGCCGACACGGCGCCTTGCGTGGAAGCGGACGAGGCCCTTGGTGGCCACGGAATACGGATCCCGCAGGATCGAGAGGTTGACCCGGTCGAAGATCCGGTAAGCGGTCGAGAAGTCGCCGAAGGCGATCGGGAACGCGGCGGCAGCCACATCCGGCATGTCCACTGCCTCGATCACCGGGCGGCCGAGTAGCGACTCGGGCTGACCTGCTTGCAGGCTGGGCTGCCAGATGAAGGCGCCGGTGCCGTCGACCAGCTTGCGGATAGCGGCCAGGGTCGAGCCGTTCATCAGCCAGGATCCGCGGTTCCGGTAGTAGGCCGGCAGCGAGTACATCAGGTTGATGAGGCCGCTGACGGTCACGTCCGAGGCGTGCAGGCCTGGGATGAACCCGATGGTCGGATCCGCCAGGACGCCCAGCGGCTTCTTGAAGCCGTTGCCGGTGACGAAGGCGACACCCTCCAGCCGGCCAAACTCCTCGGCCAGATCAGAGGCGACCTCACGTTCCACGTTGACCGCAGCGTCTTCCAGAAGGCGGAGGCTGACGTCCACGTAGCAGGCCGCCTCGTTCACCTCGATCTCGACCTGACCATAGGTCGTGCCGGTCTCCTGTCGCTCTTCCGTCTCACCGACCCAATGTGCCGTCGGCGTGCTGGTGCGCTTGGGCAGGATCACCTCGCCACGCGACGTGGTGCCGACGCGGGCCGCCTGACGGATCGGGCTGAACTCGACCAGTTCCTTGAGGACCTCGGTGCTAAATTCCGGCGGAGCCAAGTAGCCACCGCGGGTATCGTCGCCAACGATCAGCGAGCGAGCCTCTTCGGCCTGCATCCGCTCCGGACCGTGGCGGAGGAAGCTGGTGAAGGCGCGGCGCTGCAGGTCACCTTGGTCGTCGCGGCGCTCGCTGCCACCGCCACCGGGCCGTTGGGTACGGACGTCGATGGCATCCAGTCGCTCAGTGAGCGACCGGAGCTCAGTGCTGAGACGGGTATCCAGCGCGGTACGGTGCTGCTCGACGGCAGTACGCAGTTCAGTGACCGCCTGCACGGCAGGATCGAGGGTGTCATCGCCCTCGCTACGGGTTTCGAGGGAGACGTCCATCAGTAGGTCCTCGTGATGGCAATGACGGCACGATGGGCCGCCTGGACGAACGCCAACGTGGCGATCGAGTGGGTTGCGTTGCGGATCTGCGTGACGCGGGCATTGGATGCCGCCGGCAAGGTCACCAGGCTGACCTCGACCAGGTCGATGGCGGTCAGTACCCGGCCCCCGTTCGGCCCGCGTTCGGACGCCACTGCCCGGAAGCCGATGGACAGGCCGTTGACGGCGCCAGCCTTCAAAAGCGCCAGCGCCTCGGCACCCTTGGCCGTCTCGGTCACAAGCTTGCCGGTCGCCCTCAGGCCGCGGGCGTCTTCCGTGAGTTCCGTCCAGACGCCGATCGGCTGATCCGGGTTGTGGTTCCAGAACATGGCCGGGCCACCGGTAGCAGACCGCTTGGCCAGCGACTTCTTGAATGCGCCAGGCCTGATGATGTCGCCGAAGCTGTCCGGCTCGCCGAACACGCTGGCATAACCGGAGAAGGTGCCGGCCTCGTCGGTAGCAAAGCGCACCTCAGGCGCCGCTAGGGTCTTGGTCTCACGCGCCATTGACGGGCTCCTGGGAGGCAGTCGGAGAGGAGGCATCCGCCTGACCGGCCTGTCGGATCAGCTCATCGCCGCCGTCGATCGGCGGGCGGTTGTCCAGGGCGCGGACCTCGTTGGGCGTGAGCCAGGAGCCGCCGGTGGCCTGCCGGTAGGCGGTGAACCGGCCGGCCAGATCACCACGGAGCAGGTCGTCGAACGTGCACTCGATGAAGTATTCCCGCCGCTCCTCAGGAGTGAGCAGCACCCGCTCCAGCGCGGACTGCCAGATCTCCGTCCAGGGCATCAGGCAGGTCTGCACGAACTGGCGCATCAGCTCCTCGACGTTGCGCCAGGTTGCCCGGTCGAGGTCGCCGATCAGGGTGCCCGGCACTTTAAAGGCCCTTGCGATCTCCTGGGTGACCAGCCGGCGCAGCTCAAGGAACTGGCTGTCCGTGCTGCTGAACTGCTGCGGCTCGAAGGTCATCCCGTCCTCAAGCACCAGCGTCCGGCCGGAGTTGGCACCTCCGGCTTGGGCAGCATTGAAGCTCTCGCGCAGTCGCTTGATGACCTCAGGCCCGAGCGGCTTGTTGCCGGTCTTCAGAATCCCGCTCGGCCTGGCACCGTTGCTGAACAGCCGGGCCTGGTGCTCGGCCATCAGGAGGTCCAGCGCGATCGCCTCGCGCGCCAGATGCGTCAGGCAAACGACCCGGTTGCCGATCGAGCCAGGGGTGGGCAGGTAGAGGACATCCCGCCAGTCGAGGGTGCGCTCGACGCCGTTGACGCTGAACTTGAAACGAGGCTCCGGCCCGCTGGTATCGCGGGTGACATCACGAGGATCGAGGCGGTGGATCTCTCGGGGCGTGCTGCCGGTGCGGATCACTTGGCCGCAGGCAGCACCATGGAGCAGGGCGTCCAGCTGCAGGCCGGTCTTCGTCTCGACACCGCCGGCCCATGGGCACCAGTCGCCGGCCAGGAGGGTGGCTGCTGGGTGAGAGTTGTCGCGCTCACGGGAGCCGTCGGCACTGCGGCGATAGAGATGGAAGGGCAGGGAGCCAACGCTCTCGGCAATGGCCCGAACGGCCGCCAGCGTGGTCGGCGAACGAAGGGCAGACTCAGCAGAGACCGAGACACCAGCAGCTGTGGGCGTGGCACCGAACAGCGCCAGCATCTCCGGCGAAGAACTCGCCAAGTCGTAGCGCTTCTCGATCCCAAGAAAATGCTTCAGCCGGTCGAACATGCACAGCCCGGGTAGTTCCAGTGGACACTACGCAGGCTGGGCTTGATCAAGTCAAACAGGAACGGCTAAGCTGGAGAATTTAGAAGTGCTGGAATATTCCAGAAAGCTCGGGAAAAGTTGGTGAGGATTACTTTCCGGCGATCGTAGTGGATGAAAAGGTGCAAAAAATTGCACCTTTTAATAGAATCAGAAACCGGCACATGTGCCGAACTAATGCTCGTGCTCCGAGGGTGTCTCAATTGAGACACCCTCGTCTTGCACCGCAGGGATGTTAGGACCCGCAGAAGTCTCAATTGAGACTTTGCTCCGAAACGCAACGGGCGTCGGTCTCGGCTCGGATTGCGAATCTCGCGATGGGGGCCAACCAGCATCCGGCAGCGGCACAGGAAGAGGGTCCGCCAATTGGCGGATCTACCGAGCCCGCCATCAGCAATGCGCAGGCGGCTGAGATGCTGACTGTTAGCAGCAGCCTCGTGGAGCGGGCGAAAGCACTCGGGAACCGACGGGGGGAGCGGACCGACCAACTTCCGCAACATGTTGCGGAAGTTGGCGAAACAAGAGCAATCGCTGTCGGCACGGAGGGGCGAGCCTCCGCACGGTGGTGATGGGAGCAAAATGCCAATTGGCCCCTTGCTCAGACACGGCGCCGCCGATCGGGATCCGGGGGATGCGCAGGAAGAGGGTCGGCCAATTGGCCTACCCTCTGAGCCGGCCATCAGTACCGCACAGGCGGCGCCATACTAATAACCGTTATTAGTATGGATCGCTGTCTGCTGACGAATGGCTGGCGGTGACTATGACCAGCCGGGATAGCCTTGGAAGCCGCCGTGGCACCAGCGGACGGCATCCTCGTAGACGTCCCACCCGGCCGGGGGCACCTCTCCTGGTCGTGGCCAAACGCGGCCGGGAGGAACATGACCGATCTCGGCCAAGTCGGTCTGCATGATCGCGGTAATATATTCTGCTTCGTCGAGTGCGCCGTTGTTAAGGAGCTTCATCAGGCCCTATGAAAATTCGGCGTGCTCGTGCATGAGAGTGACTAAGAACGCCTAACAAAAGGGAACCCGGCACTCGACCTGTTATCTGGACAGACGTCAGGGCAAGAAAGGGCGCGCCCTGCCCATCATGGCGCCGACGGGAAGTGCCGGCTGGACCCGCGCCCTAAGGACAGTCCTTCTTGTTGTAGAGGCTGGTGAGCTGGCTGCGGCGCTCTTGGACAAGATTCTCGGCCTGCCCGGCATCGTAATAGGTGTAGGCGAGGCCTGGTAGCCAAAATAGGGCAGCGGCGACGTTCGTGCCGGTGACACCCTTGTTGTCCTCGATATTTTTCTGGGACTGGTCGAGTTGAGCCAGTTGATCCTCCAGTTCCTTACAGGTGAGGCGATTGTCGCCGACCTGGGTGGGCTGGATCTTCTCTGACGTGGCACATCCGCTCGCCGCAAGAGCGATTAACAATACAGCATAAATATATTTTTGGTTGAAGTACAT
>NZ_DATAGQ010000011.1:0-6964 GCF_036263595.1 Geminicoccus sp.
CGCCAGCCGCTGGCCACAGCCCATGCACGAGCCGGCCGAGGCCTTCGTCCTGCAGTTCGGCGCCGACGGCAAGGGACCGCCCATCTGGGTCAGGGACCTGCCGCCAGGCACCAGGCTCGCCAGGGTGGGGTGAGAAAGGTGGAATAGCACGGACGAACCCGAGCAGGACGGCCGCCATGATGCGCACCCACCCCTGAGGGCGGCAGCCCGGCTGTGCACGGCCGGCAGACGGCTTATGTTCACCCGGCCCCCACCGAAGGACGAGCCGAGATGCCGAGCGGATTCCAGACCCAGTTGACCGCCGCCCGCCGCTTCGTGGACGACGTCCTCCTGCCGCTGGAAGCCGATCCCGCCTCGTTCGGCGAGGGCGAGCATATCAGCCACAGCCTCCTGCAGGACGTCCGAGCGCAAGCGAAGGAGCGCGGCCTGTGGGCGCCCCAGGTTGCACGGGAGCATGGCGGCCTGGGCTTCACGACCGCGGAGATGGCCGCCTTCTACGAGGAACTCGGCCGCTCCCGCTTCGGGCCGGTCGCCTGCAACTGCGCCCCGCCCGACGACGGCAACATGATCGTCCTGCAGAAGGTCGCGACACCCGAGCAGCAGCAGCGCTGGCTCCTGCCGATCGTCCGTGGCGACGTCCGCTCTTCCATCGTGATGACCGAGCCAGCCCCCGGCTCCGGCTCCGATCCGGCCGGCATGATGCTGACACGGGCGGAGAAGAAGGGCGACCGCTGGGTGGTCAACGGCCACAAATGGTACATCACCGGCGCGGAAGGGGCCGCCCATTTCCTGCTCCTGGCGCGCACCAGCGACGACCCGCGCCGCGGCCTGACCTGCTTTCTGTTCGATAAGGACCAGCCCGGCTGGCACATCGTCCGGCGCATCCCGATCATGGGTCCGGAGGAGCATGGCGGCCATTGCGAGCTGCGCTTCGAGGGCCTGGAGATCCCCGAGGAGAACGTGCTGATGGGCGTGGGCCTGGGCATGAAGGTCACCCAGATCCGGCTTGCCACCGCCAGGCTCACCCACTGCATGCGCTGGCTGGGCATGGCCAGGCGCGCGCTCGAGATCGCCCTGCCCTACGTGCGCGAGCGCGAGGCCTTCGGCACCCGGCTGGTCGACAAGGAATCGATCCAGATGGCGCTGGGCCGCGTCGTCATGGCGATCGACACCGGCCGCCTTCTCACCATGCGCGCCGCCCAAGCGCTCGACCGCGGCGAGAAGGCCCAGGCCGAGGTCTCGATGGCCAAGATCCAGGTGGCCGACACGCTGCACCTGGCGGTCGACACCGCCATCCAGCTCATGGGCGCCAACGGCTATTCCAAGGACACGCCCCTGGAGTGGATGTACCGCTACGCCCGCCAGGCCCGGCTGGTCGACGGCGCCTCGGAAGTCCACCAGACCATCGTGGCCCGCTCGTATCTGGCGGCCGAGGACGGGTTCTTCCGCCGATGACGCAAGGCACCTCGTACGGCCGGCTGACGTCGCTCCTACAGCGTCACCGCCTCGGCTTGCCGGGCACGGCGCGCCAGCAGCCATTCCCGGTGCCAGACATAAAGGCCCGAGCCGACCAGCACCGCCGCCCCCACCCAGGTCAGCGCATCCGGCCAGCGGTCATAGACCAGCCAGCCGAGGAACACGGCGACGATCAGTTGCGTGTAGGTGAAGGGTGCGATCACCGGGGCGGGTGCGTGGCGATGCGCCATGATCATCAGGAGGTGGCCGATCCCGCCCCAAAAGCCGATCGCGATGAACAGGGTCAGATGCCAACCAGTGGCCGGCGCCTCGAACACGAAGGGCATGAAGGGCAGCGTCGCGAGCGCGCCCACGATCGCCGTCCAGAAGAAGCTGACCTCGTGGTGGTCGATGCGCGAGGTGATGCGGGTGATCACCAGGTAGAGCGCGGAGATCGCGGCCGAGGCCAGCATGACCAGCGCCATCGGGTCGAACTCGGAAAGGCCCGGCCGCAGCACCAGGAGGACCCCGCCGAAGCCCACGCCCAGCGCGGTCAGGCGGCGCCAGCCGACCCGCTCGCCCAGGATGAGCATGGCGAACAGGGTGACGAACAGCGGGTTGGTCATGGCGATGGTGGCGGCATCCGCCAGCGGGATGCCCTTCAGCGCGACCACGGCGCACAGGGTGGCCATCGCGATCAGGACCGACCTGGCCAGCTGCAGCTTCGGTCGCAGCGATCGCCAGGGTGCCGGGCCGCGGTAAAGGAACGGCACGATCAGGGCGAGCAGCAGGTGGGCCGTATAGCGCGCCCAGACGATCTGCAGCGGATGGTAGCCCGCCTGGCCCAGATACTTGGCGATCGTGTCCTGCACGGCGAACATCGAGCAGCCCGCCATGAGCAGCAGCACGGCCAAGGGGCGGCCACGAATCGCCAATCGTCCACTCCCGGGCGGCCGCTACCCAGAAGGCCGCGGCCAAGCGCTACCATTCCCCGCTGCACAGGCGAAGAGAAGGAAGCGGAAGCGGGCCATGCGCGCAGGCCATGGCGGCATCGGCGCCGGAAAGCTCTAGCCGACGATGTCGACCGGCAGGCTCGTCATCCCGTCCAGCGTGATCATGGAGCTGCCGATCGAGAGGTCATGGTACCAGGCGATCGACAGGTCGATCACCAGCGCCCCGTCCACCACAGTCACGCCCAGGTCGAAACCGTCGATCACGCCGTCGCCGTTGCTGTCCAGCCTCGGCACCTCGCCGGCGTCGCCGGAATCCTGGTAGGCCACGATGCTGAGCGGGCCATCCTGGAAAATGTCGTAGTCGAGGATCCGATGGACGCCGAAGCCTTGTCCCTCGCCATAGGCGACGAATTCGAGGCTGTCCGCGCCGGACCCGAGCGAGATGGTCCTGCTGCCGGCCTCGCTGACATGGACATAGTCGTCGCCGCTGCCGGCCTCCACCGCGCCGAAGCCCCCGTCGGCGATCACGAAGTCGTCGCCCGGGCCGGCATCGACGAAGTCGTTGCCGGCAAAGCACTGGATCGTATCGTCGCCGCCGTTGCCGATCAGCACCTCGGGATCGGCGCTGCCCTGGATCAGGTCGTCGAGCGGGGTGCCATAGGCCCATGCCGCGTCGGATGCCTCGGCATCGTCGACGGCGGGATCGGTGGCAGTAAGATCGGTGCTGGGGCCTTCGACGAGGCTGGCCAGCCCCTCGCTGTACACCCAGCCATCGCCACTCAAGTCCAGACCCTGGCCATTCTCGGTGCTCACGATCCCGTTCCTTTCGCGGGCATCACGCTACCGGACGCTCGTCAGATCGGGCCGGTACGTCAAAGTAACGGTTCCGGAAACGCCGGGTTTCATCCGGACCGCTAATATACTTGTTCAGGTAGTTGAATTCTTTCGATTGTGGAGGTGGGTCTGCGCCGCCGAGGGCCGCTGGGGCAGCCGGCCCGCCAGATCGGTGCGCCGCGGCGTCGAACGAATCCGGCAGCATCGGTCCACCGGCCGTCATGCTGCCCGTTGCGTTCGCCCCTCGAACGGGGCACGTCTCCGACAGCGCGCGGCAGATCGATGACGTGATCGGGGATGTTCGAGATGAATGGCATGCTCACGCTGGACCAGCTGAAGGAGCTGATCGGTTCCGGTGACATCGACACGGTGGTGGTCGCTTTCACGGACATGCAGGGGCGGCTCATCGGCAAGCGGTCCACCGGCCACTTCTTCCTGGAGAGCGTCGTCACCGAGTGGCATGCCTGCGACTATCTCCTGGCGGTCGACATGGAGATGGAGCCAGTTCCCGGCTTCAAGTCGGCTTCCTGGGACAAGGGCTATGGCGACTTCGTCATCAAGCCCGACCTCGCCACCCTGCGCCGCATCCCCTGGCTGGAAGGCACCGCACTCTGCGTGGGCGATGTGGTCGACCATCATGGCCAGGACCTGCCGCACAGCCCGCGCGGCATCCTGAAGAAGCAGCTGGCGCGCCTGGCCGAGCGGGGAATGGTCGCCAAGATGGCGTCCGAGCTCGAATTCTACGTCTTCGACGAAGACTTCCGCGCCGCGCGAGACAAGCGCTACCACGACCTGCAGACCGCCGGCTGGTACATCGAGGACTACCATGTCTTCGAGACGACCAAGCGCGAGAAGCTGCTCCGTGCCATCCGCAACGGCATCGACGCCGCCGGCATCCCGGTCCAGGAGAGCAAGGGCGAGTGGGGGCCGGGCCAGGAAGAGCTGAACCTGGTCTATGCCGAAGCGCTGGAGATGGCCGACCGGCACGTCATCTTCAAGAACGGCGCCAAGGAGATCGCCTGGCAGCAGGGCAAGTCCCTCACCTTCATGGCCAAGTGGCGGAAGGACCTGGCCGGCAGCTCCTGCCATATCCATGCCTCGCTCTGGGACAAGGCCAGCGACAAGCCGCTCTTCGCCGACAAAGAGGCGCCGAACGGCTTCTCCAAGCTGTTCGGGCACTACCTGGCCGGCCTTCTCGCCGTCGGCGGCGATGCGACCCTGCTGCTGGCGCCCAACACGAACAGCTATAAGCGGTTCGTGGCCGGCAGCTTCGCACCGACGAACCTGGTCTGGAGCCGCGACAACCGCACGGCAGGCTTCCGCGTGCTGGGTGGCGGATCGGGGCTGCGCGTGGAGTGCCGCGTACCCGGCGCCGACGTGAACCCCTATCTCGCCTATGCCGGCCTCCTGGCGGCCGGGCTGTACGGCATCGAGCACGAACTCCCGCTGCCGGAGGCGTTCTCTGGCGACGCCTACAAGTCCGGCGAGGTGCCGGCCGTGCCGAACACGCTTCGCGACGCCTATGAACGGTTCGATCGCTCCGAGGTGATGCGCGCGGCCCTTGGTGACGACATGGTGGATCACTATGTGCATGCGGCACGCTGGGAGCAGGCGGAGTATGATCGTTCCGTCACCGACTGGGAACTGATCCGCTACTTCGAACGCGGCTGATCGTAGCCGGCGCAGGCTCGGCTCCACCGTTGCCAATCCCCCCTGGAGCTTTCCAGAACTGCAGGGGATCAGGGGAGATCGTCATGCTGATGCCAGCGCCGGACCAGGGCACCCTTGCGCGCCGCGAGGAGATCATGGCGGCCATGCGCGCGGTATTGCCGGGCGAATCCGTCATTGCCGATCAGGTCGGCCTGCGGCCCTACGAGTGCGATGGTCTCTCCGCCTACCGTGCCGTGCCGATCGCGGTGGTGCTGCCCCGCACCACGGCGGAGGTCGCGGAGATCCTGGCCTACTGCGACCGCGAGAAGGTGAAGGTAGTACCGCGAGGTGCCGGCACCTCGCTGTCCGGCGGTGCCTTGCCGCTGGTCGACGGGATCGTGCTGGGGCTGGGCAAGTTCAACCGCATCCTGGACATCGACTTCGAGAACCGGACGGTCACGGCCCAGCCAGGCGTCACCAATCTCGGCATCACGAAGGCCGTCGAGCATGCCGGCTTCTACTATGCGCCCGACCCCTCCTCGCAGATCGCCTGCTCGATCGGCGGCAATATCGCCGAGAACTCGGGCGGCGTGCACTGCCTGAAATACGGGCTAACCACCAACAACGTCCTGGGCCTGGAGATGGTCCTGCCCAACGGCGAGATCATTCGGCTGGGCGGCAAGCACCTGGATTCCGAGGGCTATGACCTGCTCGGCTTGATGACGGGGTCGGAGGGGCTGCTCGGTGTCGTCACGGAGGTGACGGTACGCATCCTGCAAAAGCCACCGGTGGCAAGGGCGGTGCTGATGGGCTTTCCCTCATCCGAACAGGGCGGCGATACGGTTGCGTCCATCATCGCCGCAGGGATCATCCCGGGGGGCCTGGAGATGATGGACAAGCCTGCCATCCAGGCGGCGGAGGACTTCTGCCACGCGGGCTACCCGCTCGACGTGGAGGCCCTGCTGATCTGCGAGCTGGACGGACCCGAGGTCGAGGTGAACCACCTGATCGAGACCGTGGTCGGCATCGCCCGGCAGCACGGAGCCGCGACGGTCAGGGTCAGCCAGAGCGAGGAGGAGCGGCAGCTGTTCTGGCTCGGCCGCAAGTCCGCCTTCCCCGCCGTCGGTCGGATCTCGCCGGACTATTACTGCATGGACGGGACCATCCCGCGCGGGCGGCTGGCCGAGGTGTTGGCACGGATGCAGGAGATGTCCAGCCAGTACGGCCTGCGCGTCGCCAACGTGTTCCATGCCGGCGACGGCAACCTCCACCCGCTGATCCTCTTCGACGCGAACAAGCCGGACGAACTGGAGAAGGCCGAAGCCTTCGGCAGCGACATCCTCAAGCTCTGCGTGGAAGTGGGCGGCGTGCTCACCGGCGAGCATGGCGTGGGGGTCGAGAAGCGCGACCTGATGCCCACCATGTTCACCGAGGCCGACCTGAATCAGCAGATCCGCGTCAAGTGCGCCTTCGATCCGGTCCAGATCCTCAACCCAGGAAAGGTGTTCCCGAAGCTGCATCGCTGCGCCGAGATGGGCCGCCTGCACGTGTCCGGCGGGCGGATCCCGTTCGCCGATCTTCCTCGTTTCTGACCGCCAGGGCTGAGAAAGCGCTTCATGGAACTGCTGGTGCCACAAAGCCTGTCGGAGGTGGAGGGGATGGTCGCCTCCGCCCTGGCTGCCGCCACGCCACTGTCCGTCCTCGGCCTTGGCGGGAAGTCGGGTCTCGGCCAAGCCGTTACGCAACCGACAGGTCTATCGACGCGGGCGCTTGCCGGCATCTCGCTCTACGAGCCCGAGGAACTGGTGATGTCCTGCGGCGCCGGCACGCTTCTCGCCGACATCGAGCGGACCCTGGCTGAAAGGCGGCAGCAACTGAGCTTCGAGCCGCCGGACGCTTCGGTCTGGTTCGGGTCCGAGCCCGGCCGCACGACGATGGGGGCGGTGTTCGCGACCAACCTCGCCGGCCCCAGGCGGTTCAAGGCGGGAGCACCGCGCGATCACCTCCTGGGCGTGCAATGCGTCACCGGCCGGGGCGAGACGATCAGGGCCGGCGGCCGCGTCGTGAAGAAC
>NZ_DATAGQ010000012.1:0-5399 GCF_036263595.1 Geminicoccus sp.
CGCCAGCCGCTGGCCACAGCCCATGCACGAGCCGGCCGAGGCCTTCGTCCTGCAGTTCGGCGCCGACGGCAAGGGACCGCCCATCTGGGTCAGGGACCTGCCGCCAGGCACCAGGCTCGCCAGGGTGGGGTGAGAAAGGTGAGATGGTACAATCGAACCCGAGCGATCCGGAGGGAGCCGGGCAGCCGCTCAGCGGCGGTGGTCGTTCTCCAGGAACCACTGGTAGGTCGCTCGCACACCCTCCTCCAGCGGGGTCCGCGGCTGCCAGCCGAGGCCGCGCAGCTTGTCGGCACTCATCAGCTTGCGCGGCGTGCCGTCCGGCTTGCTGGTATCCTCGATGATCCGGCCCTCGTAGCCGACCACGCGGCAGACCAGCTCCAAGAGCTCCCGGATCGTCACGTCCGAACCCGAGCCCACGTTGACGTGCTCATGGCCGGAATAATGCTTCATCAGGAAGACCAGCGCGTCGGCGCAGTCGTCGGCATGGAGGAACTCGCGCCTGGGCGTGCCCGTCCCCCACATGACGATCTCAGGCTCGCCCCGCTCCTTCGCCTCGTGCGCCTTGCGGATGAAGGCCGGCATGACATGCGAGGACTGCAGGTCGAAATTGTCGCCGGGGCCATACAGATTGGTCGGCATCGCCGAGATGAAGTCGCGCCCGTGCTGCTTGCGATAGGCCTGGGCCAGCTTGATCCCGGCGATCTTGGCGATCGCGTACCATTCGTTGGTGGGCTCGAGTGGCCCGGTCAGCAGGCTGTCCTCGGTGATCGGCTGCGGCGCCATCTTCGGGTAGATGCAGGACGAGCCCAGGAACAGGAGCTTTTGCACCCCCGCCCGGTGCGCCGCGTCGATGATGTTCGCCTCGATCATGAGGTTGTCGTAGAGATAGTCGGCAGGATACGTGTCGTTCGCCAGGATCCCGCCAACCTTGGCCGCCGCCAGGAAGATCGCGTCCGGCCGGTGCGCCGCGATCCAGCCTTCCGTGTCCGCCTGCCGCTTCAGATCGACCTCGTCGCGGCCGGCCTTGAGGATCTGGCAACCCTCCCGCTCCAGCCGCCGCACGATCGCCCCGCCGACCATCCCGCGATGGCCGGCCACCCAGACCCGCTTGCCCTCCAGCGGGAAGAGGACCTCAGGCATAGGTCATCACCGGTGCCGTCGCCATCACCTTCAGGTCCTCCTCCACCATCTCCGCGAGCAGCCCGTCCATGTCGGTCTCGTGCCGCCAGCCGAGCTTGCGGTGCGCCTTCTCCGGGTTGCCGATCAACAGGTCCACTTCCGTCGGCCGGAAATAGCGCGGGTCCACCTCGACCAGCACCTTGCCGCTCGCCCCGCAGATCCCCTTCTCGTCGACACCCTCGCCCTGCCAGCGCAGCGTGACGCCCACATGCGCGAACGCCTTTTCCACGAACGACCGCACCGTATGGGTCTCGCCCGTGGCCAGCACGTAATCGTCCGGCTCAACCTGCTGCATCATCAGCCACATGCCGCGGACATACTCCCGCGCATGGCCCCAGTCGCGCTTGGCGTCGAGGTTGCCCAGGAACAGCTTGTTCTGCCGCCCCAGATGGATCGCCGCCACCGCGCGGGTGATCTTGCGCGTCACGAACGTCTCGCCGCGAAGCGGGCTCTCATGGTTGAACAGGATGCCGTTCGACGCATGCATCCCGTAGGCCTCGCGGTAGTTCACCACGATCCAGTAGGCATAGAGCTTGGCCGCCGCATAAGGGGAGCGCGGGTAGAACGGCGTCGTCTCGCTCTGCGGGACTTCCTGCACCTTGCCGTACAGTTCCGAGGTCGAGGCCTGGTAGAACCGGGTCTTCTTCGTCAGGCCCAGAAGCCGGATCGCTTCGAGCAGGCGCAGCGTCCCGATCCCGTCCGCATTGGCCGTGTATTCCGGCGTCTCGAACGAGACCTGCACGTGCGACTGCGCCGCCAGGTTGTAGATCTCGTCCGGCTGCGTTTCCTGCACCACCCGGATCAAATTGGTCGAATCGGTCATGTCGCCGTAATGGAGGATGAACCGCTGGTTCGGCGTGTGCGGGTCCTCGTAGAGATGCTCGATCCTCCCTGTGTTGAACGAGGACGAGCGCCGCTTGATGCCGTGGACGACGTAGCCCTTGTCCAGCAGCAGCTTAGAAAGATACGCCCCATCCTGGCCGGTGGCGCCCGTGATCAGCGCCACTTTGCCGTCGTGCTTGGTCATCTCGTCCACATTCACTCGTTGAGGATCAAGGGATCGGAGCCGGCGGCGGTCTCACGCCATCAGCGAGATGGATGCTGCACCGCACAACCGCCCACCCCATGCCGCGCCCGCCTGCCCGGCGCAAGCCACAGGCGCGGCCTGTCGAGCCCATGCGACAATTGCAGCAGGAACCCTGCGCCCTGCCGGATCGACTATACCCGTCTCAAGCAGGCCAACGGCCGGTAGACCCATGAACGTCTCAAGCAGGCCGAAGGCCGGTAGACCCAGGAAAGTCTCAAGTAGGCCGAAGGCCGGTAGACCCAGGAAAGTCTCAAGTAGGCCAAAGGCCGATAGACCCATGAACGTCTCAAGCAGGCCAGAGGCCGATAGACACCCAAAAGAACCAGCCAGTCCGATGCGAGCATCGGACTGGCTGGGGCGGAAGGATTCGAACCTTCGCATGGCGGATCCAAAATCCGCTGCCTTACCGCTTGGCGACGCCCCAACGCATCCGCCCGACGCCATACGCCAGACCGGCCCGTCACTCAACGCCGACAATGGCCTGCCGGGCCTCACCGCCCCGGTTTCTCGCCCCGGACCACCACCGCCTCCACCCACCATCCCGGCACCGCCTGCCGCAGGATCTGCGCTGCCCGCACCGCCTGCGCCTCCTCGGGGAACAGGCCGAAGCAGGTGGCCCCGCTGCCCGACATCCGCGCCAGCGCGCACCCATCCAGCACCCGCAGGCTCTGCAGCACCTTGTCGATCACCGGTGCCAAGCCAATCGCCGCCGGCTCCAGGTCGTTGCGGCTCTCCGCCAGGAACGAGGCCAGCACGCGCGGCCCCGGATGCGGCACCATCCCGCCATCCCGCTCCTCGCCCAGTTCCGTCAGCGCCCGGAACACCGCGGGCGTGGCCACATGCACACCCGGGTTCACCAGCACCAGCGGCAGGTCCGGCAGGCCGCGAATCGGGTCCAGCCGCTCGCCCAGCCCCCGCATCCGCACCGATTGCCCGTACACGCAGACCGGCACGTCCGCCCCGAGCTCAGCGCCCAGGTCCCTGAGCCGCCCGTTGCCGAGATTGGTCCGGCAGGCCCGGTCCAGGAGCCTCAAGGTCGCCGCCGCATCCGAGCTGCCGCCGCCAAGCCCAGCCCCCACCGGCAGCCGCTTCTCCAGGACCAGCCTGCCCGCCACGGCCGCCCCCGTCCGCCGCTGGAACAGCTCGGCTGCCCGCAGCACGAGATTGCCCCCATCGGCCGGCACATCCGTCGCGAACGGCCCCTCGACCGCCAGCTCCAGCCCGCCAAGGCCGCCCTCGGCCGGCTCGAACCGGACCAGGTCGCCCACCGGCGCGAACACCACGATGCTGTCCAGCTCGTGGTAGCCGTCCAGCCGCCTGGCCGTGACCAGCAGGTCCAGGTTGACCTTGGCCGGTGCCGCCTCGGTGAGCGCCCCCTCCTCGCCCAGGGCCCGCTCGCCCCGCTCAGGAAGGGAGGCCATGGGCCAGCTTGTCCTGCAGCGACCGCACCACCGCCTCCTCCGGCTCCAGCGACAAGGCGCGCTGCCACTGGAAGCGCGCCTCCCGCGTCCGCCCGGTCCGCCAGTAGGCGTCGCCCAGATGGTCGTTGATCACCGGGTCGCCCGGCTCCGCCTCCACCGCCCGCTCCAGCCAGCTCACCGCGTCGTCGAACCGCCCGACCTTGAAGTAGGCCCAGCCCAGGCTGTCGATGATGAACCCGTCCTGCGGCCGCAGCTCCACCGCCTTCTCCAGCATGCCCAGCGCCACCTGCAGGTTCTCGCCCCGGTCCACCCAGGAATAGCCCAGGTAGTTCAGGACCTGCGGCTGGTCCGGCTCCAGCCGCAGCGCCTCCTGCAGGTCCAGCGCCGCCGCGTCCCACTCGCCCAGCCGCTCCCTGGCCACTCCCCTGGCGTAATAGAGCCGCCACTGCCCGGGTGCCGACGGGCCCAGCCGCTCCAGCGCATCGTCATAGGCCTGCTCGGCCGTCTTGTAGTCGTCGCTCCGCCGGGCGAGATCCCCAAGCTCGACCAGCGCGTCGACCCGCTCCGGCCGTGCCGCCGCCATCTCGGTCAAAAGCCGCCTGGCCTCGCTCTGCTTCTCGGCCGCGACCAGCGCATCGGCCATCGCCAGTTGCGCCTCCCAGCTCCAGGGCGAGCTGTCCGGCACCGCCTGGAGGATGTCGATCGCAAGCTGCGGGTTGTCCTGGCCCACCAGCAGGTTCGCCACCGTCAGCGTCACCTCGCCATCGTCCGGCGCCGCCCAGGCCGCGAGCCTGGCATAGACGATCGCCCGTCCGCCTGCCCGCTGCTGGCGCAGCGCCTCCGCAATCGCCAGCAACGTATCGGCGACCCCTTCGCCGGCCGTAGTCAGCGTCCTGTCCGGCACCCGCCCCTCGACGGCACTCAGCGCCAGCCGCCGGACCATGGGAGGCTGCTCCTGCAGCGCCTCGACCTCGTCCAGCATCGCCATGGCCGCGTCTGGCCCTTCCTGCTCCGCCACGAGCCGCGCCGCCAGCACGGTCGCCCGCATCGGCGCCCCCTCCGGGCGCACCACCAGCGCCTTGAGCGCCGGCAGCCCCGCCGCGGGCTCGCCCGCCAGCGCATGCATGGCCGCCCGGTGATAGACCAGCACCGCGAACAGCGGGTCTTCCGGGTTGATGGCCGGCATTGCCTGAAGCGCCCCCGCGGGATCGCCCTCGGCCACCATCAGCCAGGCGCGCAGCAGCGGCGAGATCAGCGACCCCACGCTCCGCTCCGGCATGGCTTCCAGCTGCGCCCGCGCTTCGCCCAGCCGCCCGCCCTGCAGCGCGTCCACGAACAGCGCCAGGCGCGGCTCGTCCGCCGCCGGGTCGAGCTCCACGAGGCCCCGCGCCTGCGTCACGGCACCCACCCGCTCGCCGCTCGCAATGTTCAGGAAGAACACCTGCCGGCGCAGCTCTAGGTCGTCCGGATCGGCCGCGAGCGCCCGCTGCAGCGCCGACTGCGCCTGCGCGATGTCGCCCACCTCCATGGCGAACTGGCCGACCAGGAAGTCGGCGCCAGGGCCGGAGCCGATGTCCGCTGCCGTCTGCATCGGCATCGGCGCCGCCGTCAGGTCGTCCATGGGGCCGCTGCTCGCCCGCAGCGACGGCGCGCAGGCGCTGGCCGCGAGCGTGACCACCAGCATGGATGCCAGCCTCGCCCGCAGGCTAGGA
>NZ_DATAGQ010000013.1:0-5807 GCF_036263595.1 Geminicoccus sp.
GCTGCGGCAGCTGCCCCTCTGGCTCTCCCACTACAACGAGCTTCACCCGCACCGCGCGCCGGGCTACCGCTCGCCGCGCGAGTTCATCGCCCGAACAACCCAGGAGACCCTGTCCGGTCTTTAGGGGGCAACAACAACCACCACACCGTGGGATCAAACAGCTAATGGCCTCTCGATGGCTTGCGTGAACAGCATCTAGCGTGAAGTCATCGATGTTCGGGCCAACACGCTCAGGAAGCTTCAGGATGTCTCCAATTGCGTCGACGTGCGGCTGATCGAGGACCGGGCGGCTGGCAATATTGGCGTTCTAGCTAGGGGGCTGTCAGTAATTCCGTGTGCGGGTTATGAAGATGGGAAAGAAGGAACCCTCCCATGGCACGACGCAAAGCCCCAGTCATGGCGAACGAACAGCTGGACCAGCTCCTGGCTGGCGATGACCCGCAGTCCGCCCTGCGCAAGGACGGGCTCGTTGACGAGTTGAAGTGGGCGCTTGACCTGGCGGGCGCTGAATGCGGAGACGGACCACCATCAGGACGGTGGGGCAGCCGAGGACCGCAGGAACATTCGCAACGGCTATGGCAATAAGACCCTGCTCACCAATAGCGGCAAGCTGCCGATCTCGGTGCCGCACGATCGCCTGTCGACCTTCGATCCGCAGCTGATCGCCATGTACAACAAAGGCCTATCTCATTGTTCCTAAAACAACTAGGTCAGCTTTCGGTGGTATCGAGCGAGGCGGAGAGCACGGAGAACTGAAAATGTTCCTTAATCTACTGGTACCAAACTGGCCTATGGGATAGTCACTTCATGTCTCTATTGACACGTGCAATCGGCAGCTATGGACACTTCCGGCAGGTCTTTGCCGATACCCGGCGCAAGGCCATCGGGCAGATCGCCCGGGAGGTGGCCGATGTTGCGCGGCGGACCGGCTCGTCACCCGAGTGGTACTTCATCAACTTCGCCTATCGCCGCGAAGCTGGCGACTACACCCAATACCTGAATCGACGGCAGGCCGAGCTACTAGCTCAGAAGATGAGGGAGCGACACAGCGCTGATCTCCTTGTCGATAAGGTTCGCTTTCACGAGCACTTCCGAGGAGTAGAGGTTAGCCTGCCTCGCCTGCTGGCTTCCAACGCGGGACCGATTTTCCAAATAGACGGAATTGAGCGCCGTGTTGATGACGAGGCGGACTTCATGGCGCTTATCAATGAACTGCTCGGCCGATCCGCATCCGGGAGCATCTTCGCAAAGCCAATTGATGGCACGAGTGGTTACGGGTGCCGACGGATTGACAAAGCTGATGGTGAACTTGCTGAGTTGTACGCGCAGACGACGGCAGGGCGCTATCTGTTTGAGGAAACCCTAGTACAGCACCCAGCGTTGAGCGCCATTTATCCCAACAGCATTAACACCGTCCGCGTCCTGACTTGCGGCGAGCCAGGTGAACCGGCTGCCGCAGTTGCGGCTATTCTACGCCTCGGTATGAGCGGGAGTGTTGTAGACAATGCCAGCCAAGGCGGCATTTTTGTCGGCTTGGACCTCAAGACCGGAAAGCTGTTTCCGCAGGCTCGGGAGTTCTTCAAGCATGGTGGGAAGGTCTACGATAAGCACCCTGATACAGGCTTCCGGTTCGAAGGGGCTCAGGTGCCAGGCTTCCCAGGCGTATTAGCAACTGCCGAAAGTGCAGCTGTGCACGTGCCGCTTGAACTGATCGGTTGGGACATTGCCGTAACCGAGGCCGGCCCGGTTATTGTCGAAGGTAATTCTTCGCCGCATCTGCCTATGATGGAGATTGCCCTAGCTCAGGGTATGCTTGCGCAACCATGCTTCCGCACGTTGTGCCAGCGGATCCTAGGCGTGTGATCCTATAGTGAGGTGGTATAGATCACCATGCGGCGAGGGATGCGTTGCGGGTCGGGTTCTTTATGTCGACGCCCGTAGGGCAGAGGCAGCCCGTCGCGCGATCCCACTCGGAGAGGAACTGTGCGGTGCGGACGTCTGTGATCTGCTTCTCGGCCAGGACAGCCGACAGCGTTGGAAGGGTGTACATCGTACGCTCCTAAACTTGAGTTTCGTTGACCAGTTCCCAGTCAGCTAGTGGTATCGGCCGGCGGCGGCTCGTCCGCCACCTTGCGCTGCCGGGCCTCGTCGAAGTCGATGCGCCGGCGATCGTCCTGGACGGCGAACAGGGCGCAGATATATTCGGGCAGCAGGCACCGCGGGCTGCCGTCTGTGCCATGCTGTGCGGGGTCGCCAGCGTTGGTTCCAGATCGTGGGCAAGGTCCGGGTCGCGGCGACGCCGTGGCTGAACCACTCTTGGCACGTGCCGCTCTACGTCAGTGCGGCTGGCCTTGGCACCTCGCTGATCGATGTCGGTGACGAGGTGCTCGAGATCGAGTTCGACTTCATCGCGGACATGCTCATCGTGCGCACCGGCCGGAGCGGGCGGCGGGAGATCAACTCAAGCCACAGCCGGTCAGCGCATTCTACCGCAAGCTGCTTGTTACGCTCGATGAACTAGGTGCTGGGGTCAGCATCGACCCAGTGCCCAACGAGATCGTGGACCCCATCCCATTCCCGGAGGATGACGTCCATACGGCCTACGATCCAGGCGCGGCTCGTGGCTTTTGGCGGGTGCTCTTGCAGATGGACCGCGTGCTCAAGCAGTTTCGCACTGGCTTTCTCGGCAAGAGCAGCCCAGTTCACTTCTTCTGGGGCAGCTTCGACCTTGCGGCGACGCGCTTTTCCGGTCGCCCCGCCCCTCTCCATCCGTGCGGGGTACCGCACCTGCCCGACGCCGTCACACGTGAGGCCTACTCGCATGAGGTCAGCAGCGCCGGCTTTTGGCCAGGCAGCGACGCCTATCCCCATGCCGTCGTCTACTCTTATGCCTATCCGGAGCCACCTGGCTTTCGTGGCCGGCCGGTTCAGCCAGCAGCCGCGTCCTTTGATCAGCAACTAGGCGAGTTCGTCCTGCCCTATGAGGCATTCCGAACAGCCTCATCACCCGATCAGGCCATGTTGACGTTTTTGCAGTCGACCTACGAGGCTGCGGTCGAGGCAGGCGGATGGGACTGCGGTGCACTCGAGTGCCCCCTGGGATTGCCAGGAAGGCCCCGACTGATCGGGTTGGCGTGAGGGTTGTTCCCCGTCATGAACCGCAGGCAACGCAGGAACATTGGCCACTGATCACCACAACAATCAGGCTATGAAGGGCTAGTATGTCAAAATATAGCTACTGATCATGCATAGGCTGTCTCGATGATTTCCAATCCGAAATGCAACAGCCTAGCGTCTTCAACCGCGTGGCACTTGGCAATGTACCATGATTGCCTCTTCCACTACACCACGCGGGGCCGGAAGAACACCTCATCGGGATCCTCCTCCTGCGGTGGTGGCGGCACGCTGATCCTGGCGCGCTCGACCAGATTCAGCTCGAGCAGGTCGCCCAGCTTGTCCAAGGCCAACAGCTGCGCCTCTGCCGGAGCCATCACCTCATGCCAGATGGCCTGCTCCACTGGCCAGCCTAGCCCAGCAACACCCACGCGCCTGAGCGGTAGACCAGCCTGGCAGAGCTGCCGGCCGCTGTGAGCTGCTTCATCCCGCCGACATCGATGCTGAACGCGCCGGTGGCGGTGGCCGTGCGAATCACCTCGAGCACATGGCCATGGCGCGGCGTGCAGGTGGACAGCGTCAGCGTGCGGTTGGTGGTAAGCGGCACGTCATAGATCACCAGGCCGGCCGGCGTGGTGGCGCTCAAGGCAAAGCTGGCATTGCCGGGCGAGGCGATTGCCCGGTCCCGGAGCGTCTCCCACTTGTAGAGGATCGGCTCGATGCCGCCGGGCTGGCCGGTGATCACCACCTGCAGGTCGTCCGCCTTGATGTTGGCGCCCTCGATCTTCGCCCCGCTGGTGCTGGTGCTGCCGGCATAGAGCGCAATGGAGATCGGCAGGTCGCGCAGGCCCGGCTCGTCGCCATTGCTCTGGTAGAGCCCGTCGATGGTCACCCGGCTCAGCGTCGACAGCCGCAGCAGCTCGATCGAGCCGATATCCGCTGCCAGCATCCTGCACTTGTAGATGGACCAGCCCCGGATGCCGACCTGGGCGCTGCCGTTGTTGCGCAGGCATCCCAAGGCACCCGTCTTGAAGTCGACGCCCTCATAGTGCAGCGCGCTAAAACCCATCGTCCGGACGCTGCTGCCGATGTTGATCGGCGTGTTGCTGATTTCGCCATGCTCGCAGTTGACCTGCGTCCACTGGCATTCCGACCAGTCGTCCAGCTGCAGATAGAACGCCGCGCGGTGCTTCGACCCGCCGCCGCTGAAGTTGAAATTACTCATGTAGATGTTGTTGAACACGCAGCCGGTGTTGCCGGCCAGATAGCCGCGCAGGTCGAACGCCGCCCCTCGCCAGGACCGGACGTCGATGTCCTGGAAGGTGTTGGAGAAGATGAAATTGCGGTTGCCGTCCACATACGGCTCCTGGGCCAGCAGGAAAGCGTCGTAGGACTTCTCGACGCGCAGGTTGGCCAGGGTCGAAAAGCGCAGGCCGTAGAGCTTGATGCCCGTGGCGTTGGCCTCGCTGGTGGACGGCATGGTCGCGTGGGAGACGGCAAAGCCGCGGATCTCGTTATAGAACCCGCCCACCAAGAGCACCGGCTGGCTGTTGTTGGTGCTCTCGATCCGGGCACCTGGCATGCCGACGATACGGCGGTTGGTTGCCCTGCCATCGATGGCCCGGGTGACCCTGATCGTTCCCGCCGGCAGAAGGAGGTTCCTGGAAGCGGCAAGGGCTGCCTCGAGGTCGGCGCTGGCGTCATACGTGCTGCTGCCAGCCAGGATCGCCGGCCACTCTGCCCGCGGGATGAAGTCGAAGGCATGGCGCCAATCGCCGGCCCGCTCTTGTGCGGTCCGGCCAATGGCAGCGCCGGTGGCCATGACCGGAACCTCGCCCGCCAGCCTCGCCGTGGTCAGCGAACGTGGTGCGCTTGCCTGCAGGGCCGGGATGAGCTCGGCACCCGTCAGTGGGCCCGCGGCTGATGCCTGGGCGATCGACAGCTTGGCCATGATCAGCTCCACACCAGGTCGAGGTCGCCGGTCCAGGTCATGGTGACCGCCTCCGTCCAGTAGAGGACATTGGGAGGAAGATGGGGAAACACGGCCCAGCGCCGTCGGCTCAGTCTGTGGTCCAGTCTCATGGAGATCTTTCGTGTAGCTCTGTATCGTCTGTCGACATCTTACACGAGTTGTTATTGTTCCGCAGGCTTTTTCCGAATAGATTGAGCGACACGCATAGGTCGCATGGAGATCTCGAATGGATTTCTCTTGCTGAGGGCATCTTGCTCTATTGTAAGCGATGTGGCGCGAAGTTCTGATCAGCAGCTTTGGCTGGTGGCTGATCTACAGAAGCGCAAGCGCCAGTCGCTTAGACTGAGGGAGCAGTTCCAACGGAGCCCCCGGCCTTGGTTCCGTCATCGAATACCATCCTTGCTCCGGACGAGACTGGTGCGAGAACCCCAATTACTGGCTTGCCAGCTGAAGAGGGCGGATCAGCTCGCCGCCTGATCGTCACCGAATTCTCGGCACTGCTCGATCCGGTCCCAACGAGCAGTGTTATCTACCTGGGACTTCCTACCGAAGCGCTTATCCACCCTCTCCACCCAACAAGCTGGACACCTCCATTTACTGGCCAGGGCACCCGGTTTTGGACAATGCGCCTGCTGCGGCGGGTTTTGAGCCTATGCTTCTGGGGCCACTCCTCGTGGTGGAGTTGGATAATGCGGCAGGCCAGCCGTCTTCAGCCTGGCAG
>NZ_DATAGQ010000014.1:0-9064 GCF_036263595.1 Geminicoccus sp.
TCTTAAGGTACCTGCTAAAGCGCATGCATCTATGAACGCAGTAAACCTGTTAGCAAACAAGCTTAGAGATACTCCGCGTCCAATGCAGCGAGCTCAGCAAGAGCACTATCACGCTTCTCGTCCCTTACTCTCTTATACTCAAAAAGATCCTCTGCTTTGATCCTACGGTGACGGCCAACCGTAGTGTAAGCAATTTCTTTCCTCTCAAGAAGAGATATAAGGAAAGGGCGAGATACATTTAGAATATCTGCCGCCTGCTGCGTGGTAAGCATTTTGCTGACGGGGACAAGCGTTACAGCATCCCCCCGGCCAACATGGCGCAGCAACTCCATGAGTATTTCGGATAGAGCAGGAGTAAGAGTAACTTCAGTAGGTTGCTTTGCTTCGTCCAACACACGCAGCTTCGCATTACCTGCTGCCTGCGCAGCAAGTATAGTGCGAAGCTGGTTGGCGGCAGCCCGCTCCATGGCTGACGGCAAACGTCCGCCAAGCTCCTCGGCAAAGGCTGGCATGGTCATCCTAGCTTCCTCCTGTGTGCCAGATTGGTACAGGATATTCGAAACAAACGCAACGAACCAAGAATCCTAGGAAGCACGGGTTCCATTCTCCAGCGTACTGGAAGGGGCTCATATGAACCGGCCACCCGAAGGCAGCCGGCTCCCGTGCTCAGGCATGTCACGATCACGCCGATCGTGCCGGTCGACAATCAGCCAAAGCCGAAGCCGCGGGCGGTACCGCTGATGATGTGGCCAATGATTTCGCCGATGGCAGCCCTACCCGCTTCACCGCCTGCACCTTTAGAGAGCTCAACAAGCTGTTCGCCAGCCGTACGTTTCGAAGTAAGAGCCTCAGGCACCGCCGCTAAAGCATCTAGCCCTTTCGGCGTGAGCACATGATTGTTACTCATGATACTGCTCATCGCTCTACCAGCAAAACTACGGTCATGATCGTACTGACTGGGCCGATCAATATATTCGAATTTCACAAGCCAGCTAACTGTGCTAGATGTGACTCGGTGGTATCGCCTGCCAAGTGGTGTCAAATGCTTCTCTGTAATGGCGATCCCAGGTCCGCGCGGCTCATTAGAATAATAGAGCTCTTCAGAAATCATCTCTGCAGCAATGTCATTAGGAATAAGAGGGATTCGAACAGGGAATTTCTCATAGAGCAGCGCAAAGATCTTTGCGGTAGCAAGGTTGAAGACCTCGATATTGGATAGCGCTTCAAAATCAATTTTCTGTTCAGGCATCGCGCTACCAGTTGGTCAACAGTACACTCCACTCGCCAGAATGCAGCGGGCCCGGAGTGGAGGAGGGCAGGATCTACCTTTGAACTGCGGGCGTCAACGGGCACACGATCACTCTGAGTGTCAGCGTAAGAACCAAGCTGGGCATTCCATCGGGCGCTTATGAGCCTTTTCTTCATTCTCCTTCAGACTGTCCAACATATAATAGCAAAAATCTTGTGCGGCTTCAAAAGCGCTCATTCTCTCTGGTATCATCTGACTTGCGCGCAAGGCCTCATCAAGAACGGTAGATACTCCACTTGCTGAAATATTAACTCGTGTCTTGGGATCAACGGGACCATCCGAAATTAAATTGATAGAATTGGTAATTACCATTGTCTGAACTACCCAAAGAAACTGCTCTTGTTTGGTCAAGGGGGTCTCCTTCAGGAAGTTTGGCTTCGAATGAAGTCTTTGATCACCGGGATGAAACGATCGGTTTCTCCCTCGACTATCGTGCGCGGCTTCACGGTGCTGCCGTGCTTTCTCTCTACATGCGACTGGACAGTTCCATCTGGGACAAGCCCAATCACAAGAGTATCGCTCTGGATGCCTTTGCCCATCAATACGTAGCCTTCACAGGCGAAGTATGAGTTGTTGTTAACTACTACTGTTCTGCCAAGTGTAAATCCTTCTCTCCCAAGCTCGAAGTTAGGAGCAACCATAGCCGCTTGCAGCTCATTCCGAATTCTCTCCCACTGCGGAGCAAGCTGGGCCTGCTGTTGTATTCTGACCTGCTCACGCTCAGCTTGACGAGAAAGGGGTTTTCTTGTGGTCTCCAGCTTATTCGACAGGTTCTTAGCAAAATCAGCGAAATCCTTGCGGTCTTCGTCATTCATGAACTTTGGGTTTCTCCTCTGACGTTCTAACAACAATACTGACGATCCGCCGAACTGCCTCGGGCCGTGATAAACCAGTTTCGTTCTGGTTCAGAATCCACCGGTCAAGCGCTGCAATCTGTTCAGGCGGGAAGCTGACGCCCACCAGCGTAGAACCGACGGGAGGACGACCTCGTTTTCTCTTAAATGATGTTGTTTCAGCCATGATTATCATTTAAACGAAAATGCAGGCCGAAGCAAGGCACCACCCTCGCTCCGGCCCTAACCTCACGCAGGAGCGATGATCCATGCGATCGGCTGACTGTGCCCATACCACGGGCACCACATCGACCTCTACCACACGCCCAAACTCAATCAGCCACGCCGACGTCGACGATTTTCTCGCCGACATCGATGCCCTTGCCGAGGTCGTCTGGCTGTGCGGCGAAGGTGCAGACCATGTTGCCCTGATCGGCAACGGCAAAGCCTTCGCGGCGATCCGGCAGGCGTTCGAGGACCGCACCAACACCTTCCGCCGCGATCACGGGATGCTCGATGAGGCAGCTGCTGGAGAGCGGCCATGAGCAGGACCCACCGGCCCGAGCCGGATGTACTCGCAGACCTCACTAAGGTCGACACCCTGCAGCTCGTCGATCGGCTGGATGAAGCCTGGCGGCGCAGCATCCAGCTGAACCTGATGATCGCCGGGATGGTGCTGCCGGAGCGGGTCCGGGGCCCCAGTGCCGAGCTCACCAAGCTGGAGGCAGCCTGGTGCCTGTCCTCCGATGCCGTCTATGGCCTAGGCCAGCTCAAGGAGACGCTGGGTGCCTGTGAAGAGGAAACCACGCTGGAATAGGTTGCCAAAGCCGATGGCTCGTTAAGCTGATGCTGCCAAAGATGCTGCGACAAAGACGCTCACGTTGAGCGCGAACACAGGTGTCGCATGTTCGCTATCCTCTAGCAGTTGTAGTGGCTCATGTGGCCCTAGCGCCGCCTTGTCTTGATACCTCCATTGAGCCGCCCGCGTTCTCGGGGCGGCTTTTCTTTTGCCAGCAGCATCTGGTCATTCGCTCTGTTGGGTCCCTTCGCCTCGCAATGCATTTTGTCGGCCAGATAAACGCAGCGCTTCCCAATTCGGGTTGAGCACTATTATCTTGCAAGTGGCGCAGAATGGCTGTAGACAAAAAACTGTGCCCAGCACGGAAAAAGCGTCTATGGCTACCATCACTGGCTTGGCTACCGCTCTTGTCGATGTCCTCGGGAAGTCAGGCTTGGAGCCGAAGTCTATCCGGGAGACCGGTCGGCGCTTGATGGAAAGCGGTAAGATCAAGAAGGGCACGCGGGGGCGCACCGGAGGCGCCAGAATGGACGCTGAGGATAGCGCTGTCTTCTTGTCCTCGCTGATCGGCGCAGGGGACCGCCGCGACGTCATGAAGGCGGCTGACACCGTCGATCTATGCTTCCCCCTGGTCAATGACGGCTACAAGGACATCACAGAGACCATAGACGTTGATCCGCCTGCTCCTGACTACGTGTTCGGCCTAAAGCCGATGCACACATTCGGTGAAGCTCTGACGGCCATCGTCACTTCTGCGGTAGAGGATGGTCTGCTGCTCCCGCCCCCGCACCATGCCATCATGAGGCTGGAGGTTTCGGTAGAGCGGCCATGGCCGATAGCCAGAATCCGAGTGTGGGGCAGCCATCACCTCTACACCGCCGTCTATATCCATCCGGCTCAGAAGATGAAGATCGAGGAGCCAACCGCAGAGGCTAGTCTTCAGAAGCTGCGGGAGCTTGACGCCCAGTTTGAGGGTAACCCGAGCTTCTATTGGACTCAGCGTACTATTGGGATCGAGGTCTTCTACAAGCTGGGGAACTGCCTGCGTGACCAGTCTGATGCCTGATCAGGCTCTCCCTGCTCGCTTCAACAAGCCCCGGCTGCGCCGTACTGAGGTTCCAGAATACCTGCTGCTCAAGCATGGTCTCCCGATCGCGGTCGCAACCTTGGCAAAGCTGGCAAGTGTGGGCGGCGGACCGCCCTTCGATCGGATGAACCGCACGCCGCTATACAGGGTCGACCTTCTCGACCAGTGGGCGCAGGCGAAGCTGGGCAGCTGAAGCTACCATGACCAACGTCATCCACATTCCTCGGCCAATCAAAGCCCCTGAACTTGCCGGATGGCTTGGTATCTCCGAGCGTTCCGCACGCGAGATGATGCGGACAGGCCGGATCAAGTCCAAACGGATTGGCCGCGAGCACGTCACGACTGACGTCTGGCTGGCCGAACACCTGTCCACTCCTGAGGTGGCCGAAGAATGTCCCGAAAGTCCAAAAGCGCCTTCGTCTACTACGGGCACCGGCTCTGGTTTCACCCGACCAGCGGCATCGCCTATGTCTGTTGGAACAGGCCGGGCGGATCCACCAACCGACGTACGCTTGATACGACGGATCTTCACGAAGCGATCGAGCGCCTGAAAGGGTTCGTTGATCTGAATGTCAGGCTGCCCGAAACCGCGCCAGAGAGACTGCCACTTCGCCAAGTTCTGGCACGGTACAACCAGGACTACGTCCGCAAGCTACCTAGCGCTGCTCAGAATGGTCCCGCACTAGATCGCTGGGCAGCGTTCTTTGGCGAGAACGCCATGGTAGCCGAGGTCATGGACCGTCGGCGTCGCGCTGAATTCCGCTTTTGGCTGGAGCAGTTGGAGTACCCGAAGCGGCATCGTGATCCAGAGACCGGTGCGATTGTCGAGACGATGCACAGGATGGCACCGTCGACGATCAGACGTACAGTTGAGATGGGAAACGCCGCCTTCAGCTGGGCTCAGCGTGAGGGGCTGCTCACTCACTATGAGCCGATGCCCCTACCACCGCCCAGCCCACCTCGACGCTATGCGCCAAAGCAGAGTGACCTGGTGAAGCTCTGGGATGCAGCTGAACCCTTCCGCCTCCGGCTCTTCATTGCCCTGCTGGTCCATACCTGCGGCCGTCCCGAAGCTGTTCTCGATCTAACCAGCTTCCAATGCGATCTTGAGGACGACGTCATCCACCTAAACGCCGAAGGCAGGAAGCAGACCAAGAAGACCAGGCCGAGCATCCCCATGACGCAGGGCATCCGCCCGTGGATCCAGGCTGCCCCCAAAGGTCGCCTGATCCAGTACAAGGGAAAGCCGGTAAGGTCCCTGATCGGCATCTGGCGGCTGACGGTGAAGGCAGCTGGGCTCGATCCCCGCTTCACGCCCAAGACCCTGCAGAAGCTCATCCCGAGGCTGGCACGGGCCTATGGCGTCTCACGCGACCTGGTGGGGCCGTTCAAGGGCAACGCCAACAGCACCAACCGCATGATGGAGAAGCACTATGACTGGGTAGAGATCGAGGAGATGCGTCCGGTGGCAGATGCCATCGACAAGCTCTGGGAGGAGATCGGTCAGATGGCCGTCCGACCGATCTCTCCAGAAGCCGTTAATACCAATCCTGCAACCGTGCGTTACGAGTACGTTACAGGTGGGACGCTCAAGGCTGCTAACCCCTTGAGATTGGTGGAGCCGATCGGGATCGAACCGACGACCTCGACGGTGCAAACCCGCCAAGAGTCCAGGAAAACCAAACCTTTACGCTCCTGAGAATACGATTGAACGCGCCTTCGGACAAGGATTTCCGAGGTGCTACGTTCCAACCCCGTTCCAGGCAGTGCCGCCATCGCCCAGTTGGGCGCCATGGGCCGGCGCTTCGTTGCCTGGGAACATCTGACCCGAAATGGGAAGCCTACCAAGGTCCCAATCCAGCCGTCCGGCAAGTGGGCGAAGTCCACCGATCCTGAGACCTGGACGACGCTGGACGAGGCTTCTGCCTTCGCCAACCGTGCTAGGAAGGCTGGAGTCGGCTTCGTCCTAGCCGGTGAGACGGACGGCATCGGCGGCATTGACCTGGACGGCTGCCGCAATCCAGAAACTGGCGAGATCCAGCCATGGGCTCAGGAGATTATCACAGACTTCGGCTCGTACGCTGAGGTGAGCCCGTCTAGCACTGGCGTGAAGATCTTCGCCAAGGGAGACCCCCTTCCCGAGCTGCCGGTCAACAAGCTGGTCATGGGCGATGCGCCGCTGTTCGGCGACCATCTGCCGCAGGTCGAAGTCTACACGACCGGCCGCTACTTCGCCTTGACTGGCCGGAAGGTCGATGGCGTGCCGGACAGCATCACAGATGCCACGGCCGCCTGGATGCGCCTTGCGGCCAGGCTTGCACGAGCGAAGGTCGAGGAACCAGCAAAGCCGGCGACGCAGGACGAGCCACGTCCGGCCGTTGAGGACGCACAACTCCCGGCTTCCTTCCGGAACCTGCTCGACCAGGACGATCGACTGCGCGCTGCCTGGAGGGACGGTGCGAAGCTCGGCAAGGGCAAGGACACGACCGCCTCCGGGCTGGAGATGTCGCTGGCGTTGTACCTGGCTCGGCATCTGGCGGACGATGACCTGGAGTCGGTGCTCCGTCTCTATCCCTACGGCCAGATCGGCGGCGGCAAAATCTCCGGCAGGAACGCGGACAGGCGGATCGGCAAGCTGCTCGACCACGCCCAGCGGATCCGCGACCGCGCGGCCCGGGCCGACGACAAGGGGCGGTGGTGGAACGACCTGTCGCTCAACGACAAGGGTGATGCACGGGACACCATTGCCAACGTCGCGACGATCCTGCGGGCTGACGGCACATTCGCCGGCAAGCTTGGCTTCGACGAGTTGCGGAACTGCGTTGTCACCCGCTCCCTACCCTGGAAGGTAGCAGAGGGCTGGCGGGAGTGGGCGGACTTGGACGACCTCCGGCTGACCGAGTGGTGCCAGCTCCGTGACGTCCAGGTGAAGCCTGCCACAGTCGCCGCGGCCGTGCAGGTGGTGGCATCCGAGCAGAGCTTCCATCCGGTCCGGGACTATCTCGACGATCTGCAGCATGATGGGACTAAACGCCTCGATACCTGGCTTACCACCTACCTTGGCGTGCCGGATACGCCCTACTCCCGAGCCGTTGGCCGCAAGTTCCTGATTGCTGCGGTAGCCCGCGCCAGGAGGCCTGGGTGCAAGGCGGACAACGCGCTGATCCTGGAAGGGGAACAGGACCTCGGAAAGAGTTCTGCTGCCCGGGTACTTGCCGTCATGAGCGAGTGGTTCGCGGACGAGATCGCCGACCTCGGCTCCAAGGACTCCGCCCAGGATCTGAAGGGCAAGTGGATCATCGAGATGGCCGAGCTGTCCGCCATGCGGCGCTCGGACGTGGAGCGGACCAAGGCCTTCCTGTCTCGGTCCACCGACCACTACCGCCCGAGCTACGGACGCCGCTCCCAGGACTTCAAGCGCCAGTGCGTGTTCATCGGGTCGACCAACCAGGAGGCCTATCTGCACGACGAGACCGGCAACCGCCGCTTCTGGCCCGTGCGGGTCGGGAGGATCGATCTTAAGGGGCTGCGGGCAAACTTAGGGCAGCTGTGGGCCGAGGCCGACGCAGCTTTCAAATCCGGCGAGCACTGGTGGCTGGAAGGCAATCTGAAGCCGCTGGCGCAAGAGGAACAGGGCAATCGCAGGATCGGTGATCCATGGGAACCGGCAGTCGAGAAGTGGTTGGTTCGCATTGTCCATACGACCGGCTGCCGTGCTCGGAAGGACACCGATCCGGTCACCATCGAGGACATCCTGGTCGGAGCTATCGATATGCCGGTCGAGCGCCAGGACCTGATGGCGCAGAAGCGGGTCGGTGCCATCCTCCGCAGCCGCGGGTGGACCCGCCAGCAGAAGCGCCGGCCGGTCGAGGAGGGAGGTGGCCGGTACTGGATCTTCAATCCTCCGGTTGTCACCAGTGAACCGACTGGCGGACCTGGCTCCGGTGACAGCTCCGGTGACAGCCAATCTACTGAAAACACTGGGTCTTCTGCTGATGTCACCGATGTCACCGATTGTTCTCGTACACATAAGGCAGGACACACAACCGAAGATGCTCGAATCATGAAGGGTGGTGGTGGTCTGCGCCGAGAACATTATCGAAATCATCGGGGACAACCGGTGACCGGTGACATTGGCATGGCTCAATGCGCCACCTGCGAGGCGCCGATCTCCTGCCCGTGCAAGGAGCACCAGCCATGACTACCCGCCGTATCGTGGTCGGCACCCGCTTGGGATGGCGGGATATCCAGGTGGAGACCCGGCCGATCACGACGCCCCGCCGTCTGCAGCGCCTGTATGAGCACGAGCCCTGCGAACGCCTGGTGGCGCATGGCACCGAATTGGTGGGAACCGTTGGTGGCCAGCGCCGTCGCTTTATTTTACATATTCGCGATGATGGCGCCCGCACCTGGATAGTACGATGACCCGCATTCCTTAGTACGCCTAACAGAACCACCGTTGGACGAACCTGAGGCAGATGAGGCTGACGGCGAGGAGGTGGAAGCCGGTGAGGATGTCGAGGCGTCGCTCTTAGCGAACGGTAAGCCGGCGGAAGCGGCTGAACCAGGCGAGCGAGCGTTCCACCACCCATCGATGGCGACCCAGCCGGCCGCTAGGCTCGACGCCGCGTCGAGCGATCCTGGGGATGATCCTGCACCGGCGCAGGATGCGACGGCAGTGGGCGAAGTCGTAGCCCTTGTCGGCGTGCAGCTTAGCAGGTCGCTGCCTCGGCCGACCATAGCACTGCCGGATCGGTGGTACCGCCTCGATCAACAGCCAAGCAGGCTCGGTCCGACTCGCGAAGCCGGCCACCTTTGGGCTCGGCAAGCGCCGTCAGTAGCGGCAGTGTAATCGCCCGCCATAGTTCACCGGAAACCAGGGTGCAACCATGCCCAGCCAACCACGGCCGGATCGCCAGGTTCCCTTTTGTTAGGCGCTTTAAGAGGAAAACCGAAGGAATTCCATGCTTTTTGAAATATTCCGCCATGGATTAAGCAGCTAATAATCCTTTTGTCAGCATCAAAGGAGACATCTT
>NZ_DATAGQ010000015.1:0-16351 GCF_036263595.1 Geminicoccus sp.
TGGGCTGCTGCAGGCTTGGATAGACGACTACAACAATCTCCACCCACACTCGGCGCTGCGCTTCCAATCACCCGCCGAGTTCCGCAAACTCAGTGCTTAACCCAACCCTGGCTCTGTCCGGCCAAACGGGGTGCACTCCACTAGTTGCGTCAACTGCCGTTACAGCTGTGGGTACTTCTTGAGGCGGCTGAGGTGGAAGCACCTTCCCAGGTGCTTCCACGGTCGTGTTACTCAGAAAGTCGACGGTGCAAGCTTTTCCAATATTAGGCTAGTGCTTCAGCTACAACCAGTCGTCGACCCGCACGTGTCACACTTCAAACACGTGCCGTTCCGCACCAGCGTGAAGTGCCCGCAGCTGGGACACGGATCGCCGTCGTACCCCTTGAGCCGCGCCATCTGCGCCTTCTGGATCCGCTCCTGCTGGGCGTGCCTGGCCGGGTCGGCGGCGGTGGTCTTCGGGCGTTCCATCACCGCCGTGTCGCTGCCGCGCGTGTCGGCCAGGCCCGTGGTGGCGGGGGCGTCGTGGTGGTGGTGGCCGTTGCCGTTGCCATTGCCGCCGGCGAACAGGCGCAGGTTGCCGCGCACGAAGCCGACCGACGCGTACTTCTTGACCTCTTCCTCCTCGTCGACCAGCTCGCCTTCCTTCGTCCCCTTGCCGATCGCGTCGTGGCGGAGGTCGGCGGGGTCGACCGAGGCGAGATCGGTGCGGTCGAGATAGGAGATGGCCAGCTCGCGGAAGATGTAGTCGAGGACCGAGGTCGCCATCTTGATCGTGTCGTTGCCCTGGACGGGGCCCGACGGATCGAAGCGGGTGAAGCTGAAGGCTTCCACCAGCTCTTCCAGCGGCACGCCGTATTGCAGGCCGATCGAGACGGCGATGGCGAAGCTGTTCATCAGGCTCCGGAAGGCGGCACCTTCCTTGTGCATGTCGATGAAGATCTCGCCGAGCGTGCCGTCCTCGTACTCGCCGGTACGGAGGTAGAGTTTGTGGCCGCCGACCACCGCCTTCTGAGTGTAGCCCTTGCGGCGGGACGGGAGCTTCTTGCGGCCGGCCAGGTGCCGCTCGACGATCTTCTCGACGACGCTGACGACGCGCTGCGGGGTGGGCTGCGCTTCCTCCTCGTCCTCCTCGATGTCGTCGAGCGCGATCGAGGAAAGCGGCTGCGAGAGCTTGGAGCCGTCGCGGTAGAGGGCCAGGGCTTTGAGGCCCAGGCGCCAGCCGAGCAGGTAGGCCTGCGCGCAGTCCTCGACCGAGGCGGTGGCCGGCATGTTGATGGTCTTGGAGATCGCACCGGAGATGAAGGGCTGGGAAGCCGCCATCATCCGGATATGGCTCTCGGTCGAGAGGTAGCGCTTTCCCTTGCGGCCGCAGGGATTGGCGCAGTCGAACACGGGCAGGTGGCTGTCCTGGAGGTGCGGGGCACCTTCCACGGTCATCGCACCGCAGACGAAGGTGTTGGCGGCCTCCACCTCGTCGCGATTGAAGCCCATGTGCTTGAACATGTCGAACTTGAAGTCGCCGAGCTGCTCGTCGGAGAGCTTGAGCACGTCCTTGCAGAACGCCTCGCCCAGCGTGAACTTGTTGAACACGTAGCGGATGTCGAAGGCCGAGGGCAGGGCCGCTTCCAGCTTGACCAGGACCTCAGGGGTGAAGCCCCTGGCTTTGAGCGTCTCGTGGTTGATGCCGGGCGAGCCCTTCAGCGTGCCGTGGCCCACGGCGTAGCGGATGATGTCCTCGATCTGCTCAGGCGTGTAGCCCAGCGTCTTCAGGGCTTCCGGCGCCATCCGGTTGATGATCTTGAAGTAGCCGCCGCCGGCCAGCTTCTTGAACTTCACCAGCGCGAAGTCGGGCTCGATGCCGGTCGTGTCGCAGTCCATGACCAGGCCGATCGTGCCGGTGGGGGCCACGACCGAAACTTGTGCGTTGCGCACGCCGGCTGCCGTTGCGGTCTCGACCGCGCGGTCCCAGGCGGCACGCGCCGCTTCAATGATCAGGGGCTGCGGGCAGGATGCAGCGTCGAGCGGGACGGGAGCGATGTGCAGCGCCTCGTAGCCCTCGGTCTTGGACCAGGCGGCGGTGCGGTGGTTGCGCAGCACGCGGAGCGTGGCCTCGCGGTTCTCGGGATAACCGGGGAAGGGACCCTGCTCCTTGGCCATCTCGGCCGAGACGGCATAGGCCTCGCCGGTCATGAGGGCCGTGATGGCACCGCAAAGGGCGCGGCCTTCCGGGCTGTCATAGGAATAGCCGGATGCCATCAGGAGGCCGCCGAGATTGGCAAAGCCAAGGCCGAGCGTGCGGAACTTCCAGGACAGGTCGGCGATGGTGCGCGAGGGGAACTGCGCCATCATGACGGAGATCTCGAGGACCATCGTCCAAAGCCGCACGGCATGGCGGAAGGCCGCCACGTCGAAGGTGGCGTCCGGCTTCTTGAAGGTCATCAGGTTCAAGGACGCCAGGTTGCAGGCGGTGTCGTCCAGGAACATGTACTCGGAGCAGGGGTTGGACGCGTTGATCCGTCCTGATGCCGGGCAGGTGTGCCAGTCGTTGATGGTGGTGTCGTACTGGATGCCCGGATCGGCCGAGGCCCAGGCGGCCAGGCTGATCTTGTCCCAGAGCTCCTTGGCCTGCAGGGTCTTCTTCACCTTGCCGTCGGTGCGCCGGGTCAGCGTCCACTCGCCGTTGGCCAGCACCTTGCCGATGAAGTCGTCGGAAACGCGGACCGAGTTGTTCGAGTTCTGGCCGGAGACCGTGACATAGGCCTCGCTGTCCCAGTCGGCTTGGTAGGTCGGGATCTCGATCTGGCGGAAGCCCTGGCGGGCGAACAGGATCGCCTGCTGCATGGCACCTGGCGGCAGCGACGCCTTCTTCGCCTCGCGCACGGCCTTGCGCAGCGCCGGGTTCTCCAGCGGGTCGAAGCGGTCCTTGCCCGTATAGGAAGCATCGTGGCAGGCGTTCAGGATGGCCTGGACATGGGCTCTCAGCAGGTTCGAGCCGGCGACGAGTGCTGCCACCTTCTGCTCCTCGACCACCTTCCACATCACATATTCTTCGATGTCGGGATGATCGACGTCGACCGTGACCATCTTGGCGGCCCGGCGCGTGGTGCCGCCCGACTTGATCGCACCCGCCGCCCGGTCGCCGATCTTGAGGAAGCTCATCAGGCCGGACGACTTGCCGCCCCCCGAGAGCGGCTCGTTCACGCCGCGCAGGCGCGAAAAATTGGTGCCGGTGCCGGAACCGTACTTGAAGAGACGGGCCTCGCGGACCCACAGGTCCATGATGCCGCCCTCGTTCACCAGGTCGTCGTTGATCGACTGGATGAAGCAGGCATGCGGCTGCGGCCGCTCATAGGCCGAGCTCGACGCCGACACCTCGCCGCTCTTGTGGTCGACCCAGAAATGGCCCTGGGCCGGGCCATCGATGCCGTAGGCCCAGTGGAGGCCGGTGTTGAACCATTGCGGCGAGTTGGGGGCGGCCATCTGGCTGGCCAGCATGAAGCGCAGCTCGTCGAAGAAGGCATGCGCGTCCTCCTCCGTATCGAAATAGCCGCCCTTCCAGCCCCAATAGGTCCAGGTGCCGGCCAGGCGGTCGAACACCTGCTTGGCCGAGTGCTCGCCGGTGTTGCGCTCGGCAGCCGGGAGATCCGCCTGGGCCGGATCGGGCACGTGGCGCTGCAGCCAGGAGGGGACGCCCTTCTCCTTCACGGAGACGAGCCTCTTCGGCACGCCGGCCTTGCGGAAATATTTCTGGGCCAGGACGTCCACGGCGACCTGCGACCAGCCGGCCGGCACCTCGGCATCGTCCAGCCGGAACACGACCGAGCCATCCGGGTTGCGGATCTCGCTGACCGCGGAACGCCATTCGATCCGGGCATACGGGTCCGCGCCGGCCTCGGTGAAGGAGCGTTCGATCCGCATTACTGCTCTCCCAGCTGCTGCTACGCCGTCCGGCGATTTTGTTCCCGATGCGTTCTCATGGGCAAGCGGAACTTCTCCCGACTTATCCACAAGACGTGCACCATCGCCCGCAGCTGAGCCCGGATGACGGGCCGAATCAGCCTGCGCTGATGATGCTCAATCTGTCTGATCTGCCCTCGATGCTACGTCCGCTAAGCGATCGGCTCAACCGAGGGGCTGAAGTCATCCACAGGAAATTTCCGCTTGTGGGCGAAATTCCGGGTTCTCCGTCACTGGATCGCCACGACCGGCCCCATCGGCACCGCCATGACGTCCCCTGCAACGCTCCCACACATGGTGAGACTACATATAGGCCAGATTCACCGTTCAGGCAACAAGATCTAGTGGGCTAGAGAACGCCACTGAACGGCTTGATCGAAAACATCCACGCTGTGGATCGGTTCCGGGATCTGAGCGCGTATCAGTTCTAAGCCCGATCAGGCGGTATCAGTCAGCACACGATATCCACAGGAATATTATCCAGCGGCTATGCTGCGCTGCAATATAGGTTGCCTCGCCTCCTGCGTGCTGGACATTCCAGCCCTGCCGCCGCAAGAGAGCCCGGCGTTAGACGCCCTGGTGGAACGCGTCCATCCGGGCAACTCGGATTTTCCGCGGAGTGCGACTTTGCTGAAGTGGCTGAGCTTCAACGCGCTGGGCACCTATCTCTTCACCCGGTTCCGGGGCGAGCTGGTCGGCCAGGACGAGCTGGGCAACCGCTACTACCGCGAGCGGCCAGTGAAGGGCGGGCTCAACCGGGAGGACTGGCGTGCCGAGCGGCGCTGGGTGGTCTATCCCGAGGGGGTGGAGCCGGAGCCGACCCTGGTGCCCCCGGGCTGGAGCGGCTGGCTGCACAAGCGCTTCGCCGAGCCGCCAACGGTGGCGCCGCTCAAGGTGAAGTCCTGGGAAAAGCCGCCGGAGCCGAACCAGACCGGCACGCCGTTCGCCTACGTGCCCCCGGGCAGCGAGCGCGGGCGCGGCCAGCGCGACAAGGCCACCGGCGACTATGAGGCTTGGACGCCCTGAGCGTTCGCACCTTCCTGCGCCACTGACCGAAGCGCCCGTGCCGGCGACATGAACGCGCTGCCCGGACCCGGATGGCAGAGCGCCAGTTCGGCAAACACCCGGATGCTCTCGAGGGGCTGGCAGCCGACCAGCGCGTCGCCTTGCTTGTCGAGAATCACCGGTACCGCACCCACGGCCGAAACGGCGATCGGGATGGTCGGGATCTCCCCGCCATGGCGGGGAACGCCCACCTCGCGCGCGATCGAATCGAGCACAGCCAGGTCGCCGATATCCCGCCCCTGCTCGAAGAACCCGTCGAACAGCAGGTCGACGGCGCGGCGGCCCTTGCCCGACCGTGACGCGGCCGCCACCAGCCGGTGCGCCGCACCCGTGTTCGGCTGCAGGCGGATCGCGGTCAGATCGAAGCGCAGCCCCTCGGCCGCGCCGGCCGCACGGATCCGCTGCAGGCTCGCATCGGCCGCCGATGCGCCGCCATGCCGCTGCACCAGCCAGGGACGATAGGGAACGCCGCGGGGCGGGATGGTCGGATCGACCTGGAAGGGCAGCCAGCACAGCCCGATCTGCCGCGCCCGGGCCACCTGCTTGAGGCGATGCCAGGTCAGCCGGCACCAGGCGCAGGCGAAATCGGCCGCCAGCCCCAGCTGCGCCGAACCTGGCGGAAGATCGTCGAGAGGCAGGCCTAGCCGCATTCGCCGTCGCCCTGATCCGCTTGAGGAATGTTGATCGGCCGATCAGCCGTTTTGCGAGGTTCTCCACAGGCTGTGGAAGGGCGGGATTTTGGGCGTTGTGGCAGTTCAGCCACGGACATCCTCCAGTCCCCAGATCCTGGGGCTGGCGATCTCCAGGCTGTTGCCGGCGGGATCGCGGAAATAGAAGGATCGGCTGCCGCGCGGCCATGCCTGCTCGTGCTCGATCGCGACATCCGCACGGACCAGCCGCTCCTTCCACCGGTCGAGTTCAGCCTCCGCGACGGCAAAGCAGACATGGCCGGGACCGATGGCTCCATGGGCAGGAACACTCTTGCCGACGCGCGTCGCTTCGGGACGGAACAATAGCAGCATCCCTTCGCCGAGGCGGAAGAAGAGGAAGATGCCGTCCTTGCGGCTGTCGAGCGTCAACCCGAGCACGTCGCCATAGAAGCGCCGGGCCTCCTCGAGGTCGTCCACATAGAGCACCGTCTCCAGGACCCGATCGAGCTTCTGATCCGCCACCGGTGCCCCCCACGGCATGACGTGTCCTATCGATGTAGTTCGCGACGGGCTCAGATCACGGCTTTTTCCAGCAGCGGCCGGCGGTCATGCAGCCGTGCCGGGGCGAGGGCGCTCAGATCCAGGCTGCGAAAGCCACCATAGGTCATCAGCTCGGCCAGGCACTGCCCGACCGCTGGGGCCTGCTGGATGCCGTGGCCGGAAAAGCCGGTCGCCGCCCAGAGATTGTCCATGCCGGGCCAACGCCCGACCAGCCCGTTATGGTCGACCGTATTCATCTCATAGTAGCCGGCCCAACTGCCGGTCACCTTCAGGCGCTCGAGGCTCGGCACCCGCGCGGCGAGCGCCGGCCACAGCTTTTCCTCGAACAGCGCGTGGTCGACCTCCAGCGGCAGGTCGTCGGGATCGTCCTCGTCGGCAAGCGGCGACATGCCGGCCAGGTAGTAGCGGCCCTCTGGGCGCAGCCAGAAGCCGGACGGGTCGATGACCAGCGGGCAGCCGGGCAGCGGGTCGGGCGTGTCCAGGACGAACACGGAGCGGCGGCGGCCGCGCACGGGGATGTCGAGGTCGAGCATGCTGCCGATCCGCCCGGACCAAGGGCCGGCCGCGACCAGGAACTCGCCGCCCTCGACCTCGCTGCCATCGCCCAGCCGCGCGCGTGCCACGCGCTGCCCCTCCCGCTCGAAGCCGGTGACCTCGCCGTGCACGAACCGGACGCCATCGGCGATCGCACGCTTGCGGAAGGCCTGGAGCAGCCCGTAGCCGTCGAACCAGCCTTCCTCGGCCAGCCCCAGCGAGGCCAGCGCCACGTCCGACACCTCCAGCCAGGGGAAGCGGGCGGCAAGGGCGTTGGGCTCCAGCAGGGCCACCTGCACGTCGTGCGCCCGCTGCAGCGCATGGACCTCGCGCATGATCTCGACGGCCCCGGCTCCCGCCAGGAACAGGTAGCCGCGGTCGAGAAGACCGATATCCGGCATCTCGCCATCCACGGCGAGGTGGCGCCTGGCGTCCTTAAGGAAGGCATAGCCGAAGGCGCCGATCGCCATGTTGACCGGCTGGGAGAACTGGCGGCGAATCGAGGAGGCGGACAGGGCGGAGGAGGCCTGGCGATAGGTCGGGTCGCGCTCGATCACGACGACCTCGCGCTCCCGGTCCAGCCGCCGCAGGCCCGCCGCCACGGCGCAGCCCATGACCCCGCCGCCAACCACCACCACCCGGGATACCGCCATCGCCAGCTCCGTGAACGTGCCCAGCCCGTTCCTTGGGCTTGTCGCCGACACACGGCAAGGGCGCTGGCGGGCAGGCCACGTCATGTCGACCAGCCTCAAGTCCCGGACGTAAGCAGGACAAGCCAAAGCTGCAGCACTGCTCTAGGTTTCGTCCGTTCAACGTCAGGCAGGAGACGGCAGTGAGCACGGTGGCTGAGGGCAGGCGCGGCGGACGTGGAGCCAGGCGTGCCGAGCGCATGTCGATGAAGGTGACGAGCCTGCCGACGCTCAAGCGGCAGATCCCGCTCTACGAGGTCCTCAACGCCGAGGGCCTGGAGATGATCCACGACGCCTCCTGCCGGATCCTGGAGGAGATCGGGATCGACTTTCGCGACGCCGAGGCGCTGGCGCTCTGGAAGGACGCCGGGGCCGACGTGCGAGGCGAGCGCGTGCACATTCCCCGCCAGCTCCTGATGTCGCTGATCGACCACGTGCCCGGGCAGTTCACGCTCACCGCCCGCAACACCGAGCGCTCGGTGACGGTCGGCGGCGACAACATGATCTTCCTGCCGACCTATGGCTCGCCCTTCGTGCGGATGGAGGACGATGTCCGTCGCTACGGGACGATGGACGACCTGCAGCGCTTCCACCGGCTCGCCTATATGAGTCCAGCCATTCACAATACCGGCCTCGTCATCTGCGAGCCCACCGACATCCCGGTCGCCAAGCGGCATCTGCACATCGTCCGCTCGCTTATCACGAACAGTGATAAGTCCTTCATGGGACCGGTGACGGCACCGGAGCGGGCGCAGGACGCGGTGGACATGGCCGGCATCCTGTTCGGCGAGAGCTTCGTCCACGACAACCCGGTGATGGTGTCGCTCGCCAACTGCAACTCGCCGCTGGTCTGGGACGAGACCATGCTGGGGGCGCTCAAGGTCTATGCGCGCGCCGGCCAGCCGGTGATCTGCGCGCCCTTCACCCTGGCCGGCGCCAACACGCCGGCCTCGGCGGTGGCGACCGTGGCTGAGCTGAACGCCGAGGCGGTCTCGGCCCTGGCGTTTTCGCAGCTGGTCCGTCCGGGCTGCCCGATGGTCTATGGCCATTTCCTGGCCGCGGTTTCGATGAAGTCCGGGGCGCCGATGGCCGGGACGTCCGAGCTGGCGCTCATGAACCTGATGATCGGCCAGCTCGCGCGAAAGTACAAAGTGCCGTTCCGCTCGTCGGGCATGCTGACCGGCTCGAAGGTCACCGACGCGCAGGCCGGCTACGAAAGCGCCTTCAACATGTTCCCGATCATGCTGGCCGGCGCCAACCTGATCATGCACACGGCCGGCTGGACGGAAGCGGGCCTGTGCGCCTCGCTTGCCAAGTTCGCGCTCGATGCCGAGCAGATGGAGATGCTCTACAAGTTCGCGCAGGGACCGCAGTTCGGTGATTTCGACGAGGCGGTCGCCAGCATCAGGGATGTCGGCCCCGGCGGGCACTTCCTGGGCACCGCGCACACCCAGGCCAACTTCCAGTCGGCCTTCTTCATGCCCGAGCTGATGGACAACAACAGCTTCGAGCAATGGCAGATCGAGGGCGAGAAATCCGCCCAGGCGCGCGGCATCGAGGCTGCCCAGAAGAAGCTCGCCGCCTTCGAGCCGCCGCCCATCGACCCTGCGGTCGTGGAGGCCCTGGATGCCTTCATCGCAAAGCGCGAGGCCACGCTGCCCGATCACCTGAACTGAGCGGGTGGTTCCACCTGCCCGTGGCGCATCAGGGTCGGCCAGCGCAGCACGCAGGCCAGCACCGCCACGAAGCCGATGCCGGTGACCAGCACCACGGCGGTGCCGGCGTCGAGCCAGCTGGCGAACAGGCCGAACTGCAGGAAGCCGAACGGTGCCAGGCCCATGGCGCCGACCAGGATGCCCAGCGCCCGGCCGCGCAGGGCAGGGTCGGCGCCCTGGAGCATCAGCACGATCTGCATGGTGTTGAAGCCGGCCATGCCCACGCCCGCCAGGGCCAGCCAGCATGCTGCCAGAATCGGATCGCGGGTCAGGCCGAACAGGACGACCGCCGCCAGGAACAGGAGCGTCCCCAGGCTGTAGATCCGCCGGAACCAGGCAGGTGGGCCGGCCATGGTGATGGCGATCGAAGCCAAGAAGGCGCCGGCGCCTTCGGAAGCGACCAAGAGGCCGGTCGCGACCGCTCCCAGCCCCATGGCCTCCTGGGCGATGACCGGCACGAGCGAGACATAGGGGAATCCCCAGAGATTGATCGCCGCGGTGACCATGACGGTGCCGATCAGCACCGGGGTCGCACGGACATGCCGCCAGCCTTCCTTCAGCGGTGCCACGATCCTGACCGGCGCGGCCGGCTGGGAAGGGCGTGACGGCGTCGGTGCCGAGGCCGGCAGGCCGACGATCGCGAGCAGCGCCAGGGCGTGCAGGATGAAGCCGGCCAGCAGCACGCCGGCAAAGCCCAGCAGTGCCACGAGCGCGCCGCCCACGGCCGGCCCGACCATGCGGGTGACGTTCGCGGTCAGCAGCTCCAGTCCCATGCTGACACCGACCCGCTCCATGCCGGCGACCTCGGCCAGGAGGCCGCGCCGCATCGGCAGCTCCGCCGACCAGAACAGCCCGCCCGCGATCGACAGGGCGAACGCCAGCCAGAGATGCGGTGTGCCGTCCATGCTCCACCAGGCGCTGATCGCGTATAAGCCTAAAATCAGGCTGAGGCCCTGGATCAGCATCCGGCGCCGGTCGACCCGGTCGGCGAGCGTGCCGGCGATGCTGCCGAAGAACAGGAGCGGCAGCATGCGCGTGAACAGGATGGCGGTGACGGGGAAGGGCGAGCCGGTCCAATCCAGCACCAGGAGCCCGAAGGCCAGGATGTCCAGCCAGCGGCCGCACTGGATCAAGGCACCAGCGGCCCAAAGGCGGCGTACCGCAGGGTCGCGCAGCAGGGCCGCCACCGCCGCTGGCCCGACGCGGCCCCGTTCGTTCTCGACCAATGTTCCTCGCCGCCCGATCGTGCCCGGGCTCTCGCGGCCCGGGCACGCCCCCTAGCACGTGCCGGGCAGGGCGTCAGCCGAAGCTCTCTTCCACGGCTGACCGCAGCGATGGACTTCCCGTCGTTCCCGGTCAGTCAGGTGCCAGATCCGGGCTAATCAGAAGGTGGCCGCGGTCGCGCGCGCCCCGGAGCTGCCGAGGATCATCTGGCCGGGCACGATCGCCTGCTTGATCAGACCGGCCATGGCCTGAAGGCCGAGAACCGCTTCGGCCTGCCTTCTTCGTCAACCAGGACTGCTCCCTTCGCCAAGGCACGCTCGCTCCAGCATCTGTGCGATCCGCTGACCGCGCCTGCTCTGCAGCCGGCCCTACTGGACGGCAACGACAGCGCCTGTCCGATTGGAAGCTCGATGAGGCGCTGGCCGATCGGCTGAGCCCGCAACATGGGTATGCCGGGTCCGTCGCTAGATCCCGAGCATCGAGGCTCGCATCTGGCGCATCGGCATCGTCCATGCCCAGGTCGTGCGGCGGTCCGACAGGTGCATGCGGCCGCTGCCTCCGGCAGTTCGGCAGATAGCCTTTCCGATCTGGCCCCCGTCGAAGCAGAAGATCGACACACGCCGATCAGCCCTTCGGCTGGTTCAGGTCGAACATGGGCGTCCAGCGCGGTGTGAGGCTTCCCCACTCGCCGAGCATCGGCGTCATGGGATTGTAGGTCAGGTGAGACCCGCTTTCTTTTCCAACTGAAACGGTGAATTTCAACTTCTGGACTGCCGATTTGGCGATGGTTCCACCTGCATCGACCACGTAGATCTTGAGGCCCGCGTTGCCCGACTTCTCGACTGTCACCGTGAGTTCTATCTCCAGCGGGCTGATATAGATCGGCAGTTTCTCCTTGTTTTCACTGCTGCCCAGCTTCAGAAATTCTCCTCGCAAGTTCTCAATGTATTCAGCCAGTTCTATTCTATTGGAATCTTGAGAATATGCCGGTGCGTGAAGAACCGAAAGTCCCAGTACGACAGCAGCTCCGATGATCCTGACTAGCATGGCCGTGCTCCGCTTTCCTTGATTGGCCAGGTTCCAGCTAATCGCTCGTGGTCAGGATACGCCTTAATCAACATCCGGACAATGGAGTAGATGTCGTGCTCCATGGAGAGCGTGCCAGTTCCAAAAGAAGGCCTGCCCGCTTTCCCCAGATGGAGGATCCGCCAACTGGTCACAGGCTAGCGACAGCCTGTGACCGTTCCTCTTGCCGGTTTCGCACGGGAAGCTCTTGTTCAACCTTCGGCCTTGCCGTTCCATTCCTGGCGGACGGCGAGGGAAGCGTCGGTCCGAGCGGGAGCTGTCGTGCCCAATGGATGGTTCACCACGGGGAGCAGCTCACCATCAGCAAGTAGATGCAAAACCGGCCGGCGACCTGCTGCCAGATCTTCTTGTATTGCCGTCGATGAGCCAGAGTATCCTGAGCCGACGCGTTGTAAAAACGGTTCCAAACAGGAACCGGCTGGTGCTGCCCTCGTTAGGCAGGCGTCACCGATCCGCTGCTGCACACGGAGCCTCGCGCCCGCTCGACCAGCCGGCTCGGATCAACGTCAGGTATCCGAGAAAGGAACGCCGCACCATGTTTTATACCGACGGCAAGCTGCAATATCCGGTCCGCGTCGAGCGGCCCAACCCGATCTTCGCCCGTGCGCTCCAGCAGGCCATTGGCGGCGTGGAAGGTGAGATCCGCGTCTGCCTGCAGTATCTGTTCCAGGGTTGGGGCTCGCGCGGTCCGGCAAAGTACCGCGACATGCTGCTCAACACCGGGACCGAAGAGATCGGCCATATCGAGATGCTGGCGACCGCGGTGGCGCTCAACCTCGAAGGCGCGCCGCTATCTTTGCAGGAAGACGTCTCGAAGGATGCGGTCGGTGGCTCGATCCTGAACGGCATGGATTTCCGGCATATCCTGTCGACCGGTCTGGCTGCGCTGCCCACGAACGCCAATGGCGTGCCCTTCGACTGCTCCCACGTCTATGCATCGGGCAATATCGCCGGTGACATGATGGCGAACGTCACCGCCGAATCGACCGGGCGCGTCCTCGCGACCCGCCTCTACAACATGACCGACGACCCGGGCATGAAGGACATGCTGTCCTTCCTGATCGCGCGCGACACGATGCACCAGCAGCAGTGGATGGCGGTCATCGAGGAATTGGGTGGTCCTGCCGAGCAGCTGCCGATCCCGAACAGCTTCCCGCAGTCGCAAGAGAACAGCGAGTTCTCCTATGTCTATCTCGGCCACATGACCGACGGCTCCATCCCGCAGGGGCGTTGGACGTCGGGCCCGAGCATCGACAAGAAGGCCGAGTTCACCTCAGCCGTCTCCATGCCGCTCGGCGGCAAGCCCAGCCTGGCGCCGGCGCGGCCGGATAGCGGTGCCCAGCAGGGGCAGACCTCCAAGTCCGGCATGGGCGGCGTGATGGGCGCCGTCGAGGGCGCCATCGAGCGCAAGCTCTGACCTGCAAGGACGAGCCGATCCTGGGATCGGCTCGTCCTGCGGTGATTTTCGTCACTGACTGCTTGCCGGCTGAGCGGTAGAGCCGAAGGAATGGCCAGTGCGACTGGTAATTCCCCGGAGCCCCGGATGACCTCATTTCCGCCGTTCGTCCGCCATGGGCTGGATGCATCGCAGATCCAACTGCGCGACCTCGGCATCGAGCTCAGCGTGCTCGTCCCGTCCGCAGCGACGGCGGGCTCGTTCTGCCTGATCGAGGAGCGCACGCAGCCGGGTGCCGGGCCGCCCCTGCACGTCCATGCCCATCAGGACGAATGGTTCTACTTCCAGGAAGGCAGCTATCTCCTGCGCATCGACGACGAGGAATGGCGGGTCGGCCCTGGCGATGTCGCGGTCGTGCCGAAGGGCGTCCCCCACGGCTTCGCCAATGTCGGCACGACCACGGGCCGCTTCCTGTTCACCCTGACGCCGGCCATGGATGCCGAGCGTTTCTTCCAGCGGCTTGGTGACCTCCTGCGCCAGGGCCCGCCCGATCCTGACAGGATCAATGCCGCCTTCGCCACCGAAGGCTTTTCCATCACCGGTCCGCCCCTGCTGGCGACGGCCCGAGCATAAGGCCAGATGTGCGACGGGCTGACCGCCCGCGTCATCGGCCGTTCCCTTGAGGTGCCGGTCGAACTATCCGGAGCGAACAACGCTGCTGGAAAGGGCCTGATCATGCTCTACGCACTTGGCGACGAGGTTCCGCAGGTCCATCCAGATGCGTGGGTGGCGCCGACGGCCGTGCTGATCGGCAAGGTCGTGGTCGAGAAGGGTGCCACCGTCTGGTTCGGCGCCGTGCTCCGTGGCGACAACGAGACGATCACGGTCGGGGAAGGGTCCAACGTGCAGGAGAACTGCGTCCTGCACACGGACCCAGGCTTCCCGCTCACGATCGGCCGCAACGTGACCGTCGGGCACCTGGCGATGCTGCATGGCTGCACCATCGAGGACGGCGCCCTGATCGGCATGGCGGCCGTCGTGCTGAATGGGGCCATGATCGGCGAAGGAACGCTGATCGGTGCGAAGGCGCTGGTCGGAGAGCAGAAGCGGATCCCGGGCGGCTCCCTGGTCCTGGGGGCGCCGGGCAAGGTGGTCCGTGAACTTGGCGACGAGGACCGTAGCCGGATGCTGCGTGGCGCCGCCACCTATGTGGAGCGCGGCCAGCGCTTCCGGCGCGAGATGCGCACGGTCTGATCCTGACGGACCGGCCTCACTCCAGATTGGTGTGCCGGGCGCGCATGGTCTCGGCCGTCTCGCCCACGCAGTCGCGCAGCTTCAGGATGGCGAACTCGAAGAACAGCATCTGCGCCGTCTCGAACAGCGAGCCCATCGGCAGGACCGACGACCTGCCGGCCTGATCGTCCGCCATCGTCTGTGCCGGCAGGTGCACGACGATGTCGGCGTGCTTGGCCGCCGGTCCGTCCGGCTGCGCCGTGATCAGGGCCACCCTGGCTCCCGCATCGCGGGCGATCTCCATCAGGGTCTCGATGGTCCGCAGCTTGCCGGGGCCGATCGACACGAACAGGAGGTCGCCCGGGCCCAGCGGCGGCACCGTCATGTCGCCGACCACATGGACGTTGCGTCCCATGTGGAACAGCCGCATGGCGAAGCCGCGCATCTGCAGCCCCTCGCGGCCCAGGCCGTGAAGGGCGGTGACCCGCGCCGTCGTCAGGGCTTCGAGCAGATCGTCGGCGGCGCCCTCCGACATCCGGCCGAACACGTCACCCAGTTCCCCGAGCGCCCCCTGGGCCAGTGCGTGCAGTGACGAAGTCATCGACCGGAATCCTTCTGCCAAATTTCCGGCCGAGCGCCGTCCAGAGAAGTCCTGACAAGTGCAGCCAGACGGGGCGAAACGGCGCGGCCGTCCTGGCCTCCGCTGCGGGACGCTAGCCGACCCGTTTCTTGCGGACGGGCGTCTCGTCCATTTCGCTCGATCCGGACATCAACCATTCCTTGAAGCTGATCGAGGTCTTGGTCGGGAGGATCGTGTCGATCGCCGCGCGCAGACCCTCGGCCGCTTTCTCGTCGCTCACCAGTGCCTTCGCCACGCGGCGGATCATATCGGCGTCCGGCTCGCGCACGCAGACTTCCACCCGCTTCATGCCCCGTTGCGACATGCGTTTGCGGTGCTGTTGAAGGGCCTCGCTCATCATGCATCTCCTCGTTATGCCGGCCGAAATTTACCTGGCCCACTCGCTCCCGCCGACCGGCGCCCTACCCGCATAGGTAGAGTTCCGAGCAGTGCGGAACACGATGATGGTGAAAAATACCATGCCTACGAATACCATCAACGAGCCGATGCCGGCAAGCGGCGGACCCTCCGGTTTTCCCAGCTCCGTTATCGCGACGCCGGGGACCATTACCACGATCCCTAAACTCCACAACAAGAACTGTAGCTTTTGCTGCTCTCAAGTGTGCTGCTTCCGGTACATTGATGTAGAAGAGCCTGAACAGCATGGAACAAACTGAGTCTGGCAGGTCGAGATGCGCATGCGCACCAAGGATGGAGTGGTCCTCGCTGTTCGCCATCTGCAGGTCCATCGCCATGCCGGCCGGCATGAAGAGGGCCACGAGGCGAAGGTAGAGCGACGCGGGCTTCGGCATCAGCTTGTCCAGATGACCGGGCAGGCCAAGGCCGCCTGGATGGCAACGGTACCATACGACTGCGTCGCCGGCGCCGTTCGCGCATCATGGTCCGCCGGCCCACGCGAGGCTGTGACTTCCATCACGCTCGCGTCACATCTATGCCCGCCGCGCCGCTCATTCTCCCTTTCCGGAACCAGTCCCACGTGAACCACCGCGCCATCGATCCACTGCAGCACCGCTCCGCCCAAGGCTCCGGGCGTCGCGAGCGCTTCCGCTGGCTGGTAGGCGCGACCATCCTATTCGTGCTGAGTTCGGTGGGTATCCTGCACGGGGGCATGAAGATCCTGTGGGGAGCCGTGCCGAACCGCAGCGATGCCATCTCGACCACCGACCAGGCGTTCGCGGCCCGGTTCAGGCAGCGCCTCGAGGACGAGACGAAGGTCCGGCTTTCGGGCCTGACCGACTTTGCCTGGGACACGGTCTGCCTGATCGAGCCATTCGACCTGGACGAGGCCAGCCTCAGGGAGGCGCTGCACGCAGGTGGTCTTCCTGATCGCTCCGTTCGGCTGCCGAACGGGCCGAAGCCGATCCCGCAGCCGAACTGGCTGTTCGCATTCCTGGAGCGAGGAACAGTCGTACATACGGTAGAGTTCCATCACCGCGAACTGGAACCGCGCCACGGGGCCTATTGGACGGTTTGAAGAAGCCCCTCCAGGGGTCTGCCTGAGACCGCAGGGCGACGGCGTTGGCTTGATGACTGTACTCAGGCCGTCGGTAGGGCTGGTTTGCCCGTGCTGTGGTCGCCTCGGCCGTCCAGGCAGGTTAAGG
>NZ_DATAGQ010000016.1:0-24313 GCF_036263595.1 Geminicoccus sp.
ACCTGCTGATGTTTCTGCCGCACATTGTGACGCCAGTGGTGGCGGCCCTGTTCCTGCGTTGGATCTTCACCGGACGCTGGGGCCTGCTCGACGCGATCATCATGAGCTTCAACGTCTTCCCGCCGGACTGGCTCGGCAGTGCCGGCTGGGCGAGGTTCACGGTGATCCTGGCTGATGCCTGGCAGTTCACGCCGTTCATGATCCTGGTGCTCTACGCGGGCCTCAATACCGTGGATTCGAGCCAGATCGAATCGGCGCAGATGGACGGAGCCGGCAACTGGACGATCCTGACCCGGATCATGCTGCCAGCAATCAAGCCGCTCATCCTGTTCGTGCTGTCCATCCGGATCATGGATGCCTTCCGGTTTTTCGACACGATCTATGTGCTGACCGCCGGCGGCCCGGGGAGCGCCACCGAAACGCTCACGCTCTATACCTACGCGCTGGCCTTCCGTCTGCTTGAGATCGGCAAGGCCTCGGCGCTGGGCGTGCTGACGCTGCTGCTCTCGGCGCTGACGATCGGGCTGCTGATCGCGGTCCTCTACCGGCGCGACAAGGGGGCGTTCTGATGCGGCCTTCACCGTTCTGGCAGACCGTCCTGTTCATCGCGCTGTGCGCGTTCACGGCGATCAACCTGACGCCGGTGATCTGGGCGTTCATGACCTCGATCAAGCTGCCGGTCGATGCCTTCTCGGTGCCGCCGAAGCTGATCTTCACGCCGACCTTCGAGTTCCACTATCAGGTCTGGGTCGAGAAGCAGTTCTGGCAGTTCCTGATCAACAGCGCGATCATTGCGGTGTCCGTCGTGTGCATCTCGGTTCCGATCGGGACCATGGCGGCGTTCGCATTGTCCAGGATGCGGGGTAGTGGTTCGCGCGGCATCCTGTTCGGCCTGCTAGCGATGCGGATGTTCCCGCATATCCTGCTGGCCATCCCGTTCTTCGTGCTGGCGCAAGGCCTGAGCCTGATCGACACCTACCCGGCAATGATCCTGGCGCTGGTGGCGATCAACCAGCCCTTCACGATCTGGATGATGCGCTCCTTCTTCATGGACGTGCCGCTGGAACTGGACGAGGCGGCGCGTATCGACGGCTGCAACCTGTGGCAGGTCTTCTACCAGGTGGCCCTGCCGGTCGTGCGTCCAGGTCTCTGGATCACATCGCTGTTCAGCCTGCTGCTCGCCTACAACGAGTTCCTGTTCGCCCTGGTGCTGACCGGCCCCAACACCAAGACCCTGCCGGTGGCGATCGCGGAGTACGGGGCGGAAGACCTCAACTATTGGTCGCTGTCGGCTGCGGCGGCCATCGGAATCATGCTGCCGATCGTCTTGTTCATGATGGCCCTGCAGCGTCACCTGGTGCGTGGCCTGGCGTTCGGCGCGGTGAAAGGTTGAGATGGTGGAGAAGCCCATGAACGCTGCCGGTGCGATCGACTGCGACGTCCACCCGAACGTTCCGAACATTCAGGCCCTCGTGCCTTACCTCGACCCCTACTGGCAGGAAATGGTCGACGTGCGCGGCATGGAGACCTTCGAGAACCGCAGCTTTCCCCTGCGCGCGCCGATCAATGCCCGGCCGGAGTGGCAGGACGAGAAGGGCCGGGCCGCGGAGAGCGTGGACCGGATGAGGACCGAACTGCTGGACCGCTGGGGCGCCTCGATCGCGATCTGCAACTGCCTCTACGGCATCCAGATGATCAACGACGAGAACATGGCCGCGGCCTTCGCCCGGGCGGTGAACGATTGGCTGGCGGCGGAGTGGCTGGCCAAGGAGCCGCGGCTTCGCGGCTCCATTGTGGTGCCCGTGCAGAACCCGGAACTAGCGGTCGACGAGATCGAGCGGCTGGCCGGCGACAAGCGCTTCGTCCAGGTGCTGGTCCTGGTCATGGGCGAGCTGCCGCTCGGCAAGAGCTTCCACTGGCCGATCTACCGGGCTGCCGAGCGCCATGGCCTGCCGATCTGCGTGCACCTTGGCAGCGCCTATCGCCACCCGGTGACGGCGTCGGGTTGGCCCACCTACCATGTCGAGGACTATGTCGCGCAGGGGCAGGCCTTCCAGGCGCAGATCGCGAGCCTGATCAGCCATGGCGTCTTCCAGAAGTTCCCGAAGCTGAAGGTGGTGCTGGCCGAGTCCGGGGTGACCTGGCTGCCGACCTTTCTCTGGCGGTTCACCAAGGGGTGGCGGGGCCTTCGGATCGAGGTGCCCTGGGTCGACCGCTCGCCGATCGAGATCCTGCGCGAGAGCATCCGGCTGACCCTGCAGCCATTCGACGCGCCCGCAGATCCGGCCCAGGTCGCCCGTGTCCTCGATCATCTCGGCTCCGACGATTTACTCCTCTACTCTTCGGACTATCCTCATTGGCAGTTCGAGGGCGACGATCTGATCCCGTCCGGGTTCCCGGAGAGCCTGCAGCGCAAGATCATGATCGACAACCCGCTTGCCACCTATCCGCGTCTCGGAGGTTCGACATGACCCTTGAGGTTCTCGACCATGCGCAGACGGAGACCGCCCTCGAAGCGGCCCCCGTTCGGGCCAAGCCGCAGCGCCTGAGCATCATCGACTGCGATCTCCATCCGACCGTCAAGTCGCTGGAGGACCTGAAGCCCTATCTCAGCCAGCGCTGGTGGGACCGGATCCAGACCTACGGTCTCCGGCCGCGCCATGCCTTCACCCATGGTGATCCCTATCCCAAGGCAGCGCCCCGCGCCGCCCGCCGGGATGCCTGGGTGCCGGACGGCAGCCAGCCCGGCAGCGACCTCCCGTTCATGCGGGAGCACTATCTCGACCCGTACGGGATCGAGTACGCGATCATGAGCCCGCTCTATCCGAGCGGGCAGGCCGACCAGGACCCCGAGTTCACCACGGCCATGGTCAGTGCCGTCAACCAGTGGCAGCTCGATGCCTGGGTGCACCAGGAGAAGCGGCTGAAGGCCTCGATCCTCGTCTCCTACGAGGATGCCGAGGCGTCGGTGGCCGAGATCGAGAAGCGGGCGGGCGATCCAGGCTTCGCGCAGGTGCTGTTCCTGACCCGCACCAACGAGCCACTCGGCCGCAAGCGCTACTGGCCGATCTACGAGGCGGCCGAGCGGCACGGCCTGCCGGTGGCGATGCACGTGTTCGGCTATAGCGGCTTCCCCGTGAGCGGCACCGGCTGGCCGTCCTATTACCTGGAAGAGATGACCGGTCATTCCGCGGCCTGCCAGTCGGTCGTGTCCAGCCTGGTGCTGGAGGGCGTGTTCGAGCGCTTTCCCAACATCAAGTTCATCAACATCGAGGGCGGCTTCGGCTGGCTGGCGCCGCTCACCTGGCGGCTGGACAAGCACTGGTCGCGGCTGCGCGCGGAGGTCCCGCACCTCAAGCGGCCGCCGTCGGAATACCTGAAGGAGCAGCTCTACATCACCACCCAGCCGATGGACGAGCCGGAGAACCCGCGCCACCTGATCGAGCTGATGGAGGAGGTCGGCTTCGACCGGCTGCTGTTCGCGACCGATTATCCGCACTGGGACTTTGACGACCCTGCGCGCGCCCTGCCCAAGGGGCTGACGCCAGAGCAGCAGCGCAAGGTCTGCTCGGAGAACGCGCGCAAGCTGTTCCGCCTCTAGCCGATGGCCAAGCACGTCGTCGCCACCACCGGGGAGATCCCGGTGGGCGGTAGCAAGCTGGTCGAGATCAGGGGCCGGCCGATCGCGGTCTTCAACGTCAAGGGCGAGTACTTCGCCCTTTACGACAAGTGCCCGCACGAGGGCGGCAGCCTTTGCAGGGGCAAGCTGACCAGCCTGGTCGATTCGAGCGGTCCCGGCAACTACCGGCTGTCCCGGCAGGGCGAGATCGTGCGCTGCCCCTGGCATGGCTGGGAGTTCGACGTCCGCACGGGCAAATCCTACTGCGATCCTGTACGCATGCGGGTGCGCAACTATGCCGTGTCGGTCGAGCCGGGCACGCGGATCGTGGAGGGGCCCTATCAGGCGGAGACCTTCCCAGTCTCCGTCGAGGGCGAGTACGTCGTGGTCGAAATGTAGGACGAGAAGATCGGGAGCATTCGTGTCTGGCGGAAGCGTCTGGATCGCAGGCTCCGGATGCTTCGTTCAAGGTCGTCATCGGCAGGATGGCGCCGCCGCCGCTGATGTGAAAAGCTGGGCATCCGGTTCATCTGGACAGGGCCGAAGAACCGGCCTGGGAGCGGTGAAGTGGTGCGTCGTCCCCGATGTTCGGTGATCATCGCTGGTCTTGCTGCCCTGGCCGGCCTCATGGCGTCGCACGCTTCGGCTGCTCCGGCGCGATCCGGGATCCACGCGGCCTATGTCCTTCTGGCGCCAGCCCCTGATGGCGGCACCGTGCCACTTGCCCGCGTGATCATTCCGGCGGGGCAGGATTGTCCCCGCCTTGCCAGGACAAACGGGTCGGTCGAGATGACGGCACGCGCCAACCCGAATCCCGCCACCTTTCCCGTGGAGGTCTGCGAGGCGGTGTACGGTTTCGGCGAGGCCGTGACGATCGCGGGCAGCGACATCGCCCTGCCGACGATCGCGCCCGACCCGGGGCCGCAACATATCGTCGTGCTCGGCGATACCGGCTGCAAGGGCGGCAGCAGCCAGGACTGCACAGATCCGGCGGCATGGCCGTTTGGCACCTTCGCTGCCGCGGCCGCCCATCCGGCACCCGATCTTGTCATTCACCTAGGCGACTACAATTACCGAGGGACGCCCGGCAGGATCGCGGTGGGAGACAGAAAGGAGAACGTCTACGACGCCGGCGACAGCGCACCCGCCGACCGCCAGTGCCAGTTGGGCGATTCCTATGTCAGCCAGAACGTTTCCGGCAGCCAGAACTGGGACAGCTGGGCCAACTGGCAAGCTGACTTCTTCGACCCCGCCGCACCACTGCTGAGCAGGGCGCCCTGGGTCGTCGCTCGGGGCAATCATGAACTGTGCAGCCGTGCCGGCCCCGGTTTCTTCTACTTCCTGGATCCGCACTCCAGCCTGCTGGGCGGAGAACTCAGCTGCCCTGTCCAACAGCTTGGCGGCCAGCCATTGCCGAACCTCGTCTTCGTCCCTCCCTATCGCGTGGACTTCGGCAGGCTCAACCTGGTGGTCATGGATTCCGCGAACGCCTGCGATACGTTCCCGAACTTCACCGCGACCTATGCACAGCAGTTCGAGGCCGTGCAGGAACTGGCGGCCGACAGGCTGACCTGGCTCATCGGCCATCGGCCGATATGGGGAGTGGACCAGGGGGCGTCGCCAGGACAGTTCGACATCTCCAACGCAGCCTTGCAGCAGGCGCTCCGGCAAAGCAGCGGCGGCAGCCTTCCGGCTTCCGTGCAACTGGTCCTGGCAGGACACATGCACCGCTTCGAGGCAGTAAGCTTCGAGACAGGTCGGCCGCCCCAACTGGTGATCGGCAACAGCGGGACGCAGCTCAACGACAACCCTCTCGCAGGTCCGTTTACCGCCGACGTCGACGGCGAGGCAGCCAAGGGGCTTGCCGCGAACGAATTCGGCTATCTCGACATCCGGCTTCGTCCCACTGGCGACTGGCTGGGCATGGTCGTGGATCCGCGCCTGTCCGGCACCAAGGCGCTGGCTTTTTGTGGCACGCACGGCCTGAAGGAGACGGGCCAAATCTGCGTGCCGGCCCAGGAGTTGAAGCGCCGGCTGAATCCCGATGGGAAGTAGCTTGGCAGAGGCCGCGACCACCGGCGTGGACATGCACGGCCGTGCCCTCGAGATGTGGATTGGCCCCTGCTGCCTCCGCTGCGGCGTCTTGCTCAGAGGATGACGTCGCCGGCTCCGATGACCGCCTGCGACAGCTGGACCTGCATCTCCAGTCCGGCCGTGCCGGACGTCTCGGCCACCAGGTAGGTGACCCCGCCGGAGACCAGGAGCCCGATCTCGCCTGCCCGGTCGACCGGCGTGCTCCCTACGAAGGTGAAGGCCTGGTTGCCGCTGACGTTCAGGTTGGCGTCGATGGTGGAGACGTCGATCTCGTCCCCTTCGTTCCCGTTGAAGGCGAAGATGATCTCGTTGAAGTTCAGTGGCGACTCCGGGCTCGGATTGTCTTCGCTGGTGGAATTGTAGTCGACGCGCTGCGCACCGGTGCCGCACCACAGATGGTCGTGGCCGGCCCCGCCGTCGAGCAGGGTGGAGCCGTAACCGGTGAGCTTGTCGTCTCCAGCGTCACCGAACAGGGCACCGGTGCCAGCGACGTCATCATTGCCTGACCCGGCTCGGATCTGGTTGCTGCCCTCGAAGTCGCTGATCTGGTCGCTGCCGTCGCCGCCCGCGATGATGTCGTCGCCTGCCTGACCATGCAGGCGGTCATTGCCGTCATCTCCGAACAACTCGTCGGCGCCGCCTGCTCCATAGAGCGTATCGCTTCCGGCCAAGCCCCGCAGGCGGTCGGCGCCACCCCGGCCGTCCATGAAATCGTCGAACTGGCCGCCGAGGAAGCGGTTCGCGTTGGTGTCGCCGAGCAGGTAGTTGGAGCTGTTAGCCCCGGAGATGCCCTCGATGCTCAGAAGCGTGTTGGCGCCGCCTCCCAAGGTGCATGTCCCGGCCGCGAGATCGACCGAGAGCTGGGCGTTCGACCCGCCGAAGAAGGCCTGATCGCGGCCGCTTTCGCCGTCGAGGAGATTGCCCGCATCGAGTTCCGATAGAACGTCGTCGCCTCCGCCGCCGTGCAGCTTGTCGACGCCCTCCTTCCCTGCGATCTGGTCGTTGCCGCCATACCCGAAAAGGTCATCCCTGCCGGCGCCACCCCTGATGAGGTTCATGCCGTCGTCGCCGAGGATGATGTCGTCGAAGGCCGTTCCCTCCAGCCCTTCGACGTCGAAGAGCGTATCGCTGTCACCGCCGCCACTGGAGAAATGTGAGCCGAGGTTCGCGACGATCCTGGACGGCGCATCCGTGTACCTGGCGAGGTCGAAGCCACTCCCGCCATAGAGGGCATCGCGGCCGGCCCCTCCGTGCAGCACGTCATTGCCGCCGCCACCATGGAGCGTGTCTTCGCTGTTGCCGCCGAGAAGCGTGTCGTGGCCAGATGCTTCGAACAGGTCCGGAAGAACAAATGCTCTGCTCGCTGTAATCTGATGTGTTGAACCAATGACTAATGGAGCTTTGCCATCCCCATAGATGACATCGTTGCCGGCCAAGCCGGAAAGATGATCGTCACCACCAAGCCCATAGATCCGGTCGTCATTGATCGTACCGGATAACGTATCACTCGCGATCGTGCCAATGAACTCTGCCATGATCATCTCCTTCGAGCTGATCCAGCATAGCAGAAGGTAAATGCGTGAAGCGGTGATGTTTATCACCGTCTTTGGGCGCTGCAGTTGCCGTCATAGATATTGTGGCTGATCTACAGGACACTCGCGCCGAAGCCGCGCCGCATGTCAGTGCGCGATCCAGCCGCCGTCGACGACCAGGATATGGCCGACGATGAAGCGTGCCTGTTCCGAACAGAGGAAGAGAACGGCGGCCGTCAGTTCCTCGGCCTTGCCCATCCTGCCGATGGGGAACAGCTTGCCGGCTTCCTCCGGCTTGATGTTCTCCCGCTCCATCCACTGGTGGAAGACATCGCCCGGCGCATCGATGCCGCAGGCCGCGATCGCATTGACGCTGATATTGTTCTTGGCGACTTCCAGGGCGACCGACTTGGTCAGTGCATCGACGCCGCCCTTGGTCGCCGCGTAGATGCTCTCGTTGGCGTTCCCGGTCAGGCTGCCGGTGATCGACGACTGGTTGACGATCGCCCCGCCGCCGTTCTTCAGCATCTGACGGATCTCGTGCTTCATCGCATAGAAGACGCCGCGCAGGTTGGTGTCCACGTGGAGGTCGAAGCTCTCGCTGGTCTCCTCGACGATCGGAGCGAAGCGCACTACCGCCGCATTGTTCACCGCGCAGTCGAGCCGCCCGTACCGCTCGACGGTCTTGCCGACCATCTCCTCCGCATCGCGCTCGACCCGCACGTCGGCGCGCAGGAAGATCCCTTCGCCTCCCTCCGCCCTGAGCAGCTCCAGCGATCGGGCACCACCGGCCTCGTCAATGTCCGTGAGGACGACGCGCGCACCTTCACGCGCAAAGGCCAGTGCCGTCACCCTGCCCAATCCCCGGGCTGCCCCCGTGACCAAGGCGACCTTGCCGTCGAATGAGCCCATTCCCGATCTCCGTCATGCCTGAAGTGGCTGGAAGCATCTCGGCAGGCTCGGGACGGGCTCCACCACCGACGGCGGATCATGATGGATCCTTCGCGAGCACGACCGTAGCAAGCGGAATGACCATGGGCTGAGGTGCTGCCGCCAGGGCGGCGGCCATCCCCGCTTCCACCATGGCGACAAACTGGACTGCCCGTGGACCGTCCCGGCCATCCTCCAGCGCCTGCGCCAAGGTCGGAAGAACGGAAGCGCGCGAGAAAGCCGCCCAGCGTGCGCCAAAGGCATGAGCATCGCAGTCGCTCTGGAACATCTGCCAGATCGTGTCCTCGCTCAGGAACAGCTCGACATGCTCCACCGAAAGGCCGGCGAAGCGCCCGCTGGCCGCGAAAGGTGCGCCGATGTCCGCAAGGCTGCGGCCGACGGTGGGGATCGCCATCCTGTGCAACTCGACCGGGCTCAGCCAGCCCTCGTCGACAAGCCGGCGCAGCGTCGCGTAGATCGCCTCGAGGATGGGACCGTAGCCGAACTCTCCCGCCTCCGTGAGGGCCATCGTCAGGACGACCAGCCGCCCGCCGGGCCGAAGCTCGCGGCCGCGATGGGTGAGGAAGGTCCGCCAGTCCTCGGCCGCCTGCGCGGCAAAGGCCGCGCGCGTCACCGGATCGCGGCTGAAGGCAACCTGCACCTGATCCGGAATGAAACCCGGGAGTCTGCTCAGCCACTGGACGGCCCAGGAACTCCATCCGAGCGTCACACAACCCGACGGAAGGATCTGCCCGTAGAACGATCGTCCGACAGCCGACGCGAAGGTCGCGGCATCGTGCCTGAGGTAGCTTCTCTTGTCGGTGTCAAGCGTCCGGAACAGGGCCTGGAAGTCATTGTCGGGAAGATCCGTATGGATGACGGAGATTTCCTGGTCGGGTCCAACTCGCCCCCGCAGGGTGCGAATGCCCGCTTCCATTGGCGCCAACGAGTTGCCGCCCTGCGAACAACCATAATCCGCAATGACGATGGGTCCGGACGACGGGAGATCGGCGACCTGTGCGGCCTGCTCGAAATGGGCGACCGCCGCCATCGATCCAGCCGCTTGGACGATGGAACTGCGATTGTAGGCTCCATGTCCCTCCATCGGCACGGGACGAACATCGGGTGCGAAGTCCTTCATCTCGCCCAGCCCGGCAGACGGCATTGCCCTGCGGAGCCGCTGGAGCGGCACCCACAGGTGGGCAAGAGTGGAATGGCGGAGGCGGGCGTGTCAAACCGTTCCGGCATACGGCCGGATGCGACGGGTCAGCCGGCTTGGAGGCACTGATTGACCGAGCGCTCATGGCCACGGGATCGGTTGGCCGCCGCATGTCGGCGTGTGGCGATGGCAGGCATGGCATTGGCTCTTTTCTGCCTGGCGAACGCTCCACCCGTGACAGCGTGCGACGCGGCGACGGACTGTCTGCTACCGGGTGGCCGCTACAGGATCAGGGCACCAGAGGGATGGGATGGCAGGTCGGCGCTTCCAGCTGCTGTCTTCTTCCATGGCTGGCAGGGATCGGCCGCGGCGGTCATGGCGGATGAAGGGCTAAGCCGGGCGTTCTCCGAGGCGGGGGTTCTGCTGATCGCACCGGATGGGCTGAACGGGGACTGGTCGTTCCCGGGTGCCGACCCCTTAGCGGGGCTGGCCAAGCCGGCGCGGGACGAGCTGGCCTTTGTGCACGCGGTGCTCGCGGACGTTCGGGCCCGCCTTCCCGTTGACCAGACACGGCTATGGGCAACAGGCTTTTCCATCGGCGGCTCGATGGTCTGGTACATGGCCTGCGACGACCGGCAGGAGTTTGCGGCGTTCGTTCCTGTCGGCGGTGCCTTCTGGCTGCCGATGCGGCGGCACTGCGGCGGGCCAGTCAACCTGATGCACATCCATGGCCTGACCGATGCAACGGTCCCGCTGGAGGGACGGCAGCCAGTCCCGGGCTACGTGCAGGGAGACATCTTCGCCGGCATGGCACGCCTGCGGCAGCTGAACGGCTGCCCGACCGCCCCGAGCCGGTTCGAGAGGAGCGGCGTCCTCATGTGCCGCATCTGGGAAGGATGCAAAAGCAGCCATGATCTTCGGCTCTGCCTGCACCCGAACGGGCACGAGCTTCAGCCTGCATGGATCCTGGACAGCTGGGACTGGGTGCGGTCCGCCGCACCCTGACAGGCCTAGGGCAGGACGGTCATACCCGGGCCTCGTCGATCCTGACACCGAAGGCCGAATGAAGACCACGCCAGCCTTCTGGCGTGACCGACAGCGCGCGGGTGCCCTGCAGGCGACGCACCCAGCCGAGCTCCAGGCAGCGGGCGCAGAGCGCCGCACCCACCATGCCAGCCACGTGCGCCCGCCGCTCGCTCCAGTCGAGGCAGGGCCGGCAGAACATCCGGGAGCGGCCGTTCCTGTGGGTAGTAGTGCTTGCCGCAGTGTCCAGGCCCAGGCCGAGCGAGCGCAGGAATGCCATGCCCTCCTCCGTCACCACGCCACCATCGGCTGAAAGTTCGAGCTGGCCGCGCGCAACCATTACGTCGGCCATTGCCACGGCCAGCCAGCCGGCGAGATGATCGTAGCAGGTGCGGGCGATCCGCAGCGCCTTGTCCCGTGGGCCGACGATGGGCGGCGGCCGGCTCGGTCCTGCATCAAGGCCGACCACGGCCATGATGGTCTCCAGCATACGCGCGACCGCAGGCGACGCAAGTCGGTGGTAGCGATGCCGCCCCTGCCGCTCGATGGCCAGAAGTCCGGCGGCGGCAAGCTGGGCAAGATGGCCGCTGGCCGTCTGCGGGGCCACCCCGGCCGCGTGCGCCAGTTCGGTCGCGGTCAATGCGCGACCATCCATCAAGGCGATCAGCATGTTGGCCCGCGCCGGGTCGCCGACCAGCGCGGCCGTCTGCGCGAAACTGGATATGCTGGACATGGCGCCGGCGCTCCTTCGGTCTGCTCCCGCGCTCGCACCCTACCTGGCGGCGCACGCGAACGGTTCGGCCGGGCACGTAGCATCATGCCGCCGGGCCAGTCGAATGTCGTGGCTCACCCGGATTAATGGGAGCCAACCTGATGATCCCTCTTCTGCTGCTGCGTGCGCTTGCCGCTCCGAGCCTCCCGTTCGAAGGTACCTTTACCCGTGCCATTCGCTGGACCCGGGACCGCCGCACCCTGGCAGAGCTTGACGACCGGCTGCTGCGCGACATTGGCCTGACGCGTGCCGACGTGGCACGCGGAAGCCCGTTCAAGGCGGGTTCCACGGGGTACGGCAGGTAGCGTCGTCCCTGCAGGTCATGCCTGCAACAGTGCACACCGCTCCGCAGTGCCTGGCCGTCATGGCGAGGGATGCCGCATGGAAAATTGGCGGATCCCATGATTTTCTACCGGACGGATCGGGGAAATATGTCATGAGGCTGGACGCTATGGATGGAGCTGGTCCCTGGCGCGCGGGGCATTCCTTGTCATTTGCAGACCTTGGCTGACATGGCGGTCGGTGTTCCGGCCGATCGACATGGCAAGCTGCCACATCGCGGGTTCTGGTGGATCGGCCTGGCCCTGCTGGCGGGCTATGTCGGCTGGATGATCGCGCCCTATGTCCGCTCGGTGATCACGCGGGATGCCGCGGTGACGAGCTGGATCCATGTTGCGACGGCGACGATCCGCGGCACGGTCGCTGAGCTGCCCGTGAATGTCGGCCGGCGGGTCAAGCCCGATGGCCGCATCGCCGTGATCCGCAATGCCATCGCCGATCGCACTGCGCTCAGCGAGGCTGAGGCAAAGGTGGCGCTGGAGGAGGCCAACGTCCACGAACTGGACCTGCAACTCGACCAGTTGGCGAAGCTGCAATCAGAGAGGCAGGAGCTGGTCGAACGGCATGTGAAGGTGCTGGCTGACGATCTCGACGTCACCGTCACCGGCGCGAGGAAGGAGCTGGCGCTGATCGGCGAGCGCTTGGCGCTGGTCCGGAGCATGACGGACCGCAAGATCGCGCTGGGCCGGACCGGCACGGCCTCGCAGGCTGCCATCGACGAAGCGAAGGTGGAGGTCATGGAGCTGGCCCTGCTCCAGGTCGAGCCGGAAGGGATCCTGGCCCGGGCAGAGCTTCGCCTGCGCGCCATCGCCGAGGGCATCCCGCTCCTGGAGAACGGCAACGACCCTGACTGGGCCATGCGGAGCGTCGCTGCGCTGAAGCTGGAGCTGACCAGGGCCACCAGCGACCTCGCCGGTGCCCAGGCGAAGCTATTGGAAGCACGCGCCGTGGCGAAGGCGGCTGGCGAGGCCTACGAGAAGGCGAGTGTCGGCATCGTGAGCGTGCCGCCGGATGCGCTGGTCTGGAGCATCATCGCAGGTGCGGGTTCGACCGTGGATGTCGGCGCACCGGTGGCCAAGTGGGTGGACTGCAGCATCATGCTGGTCGACGTCCCCGTGAGCGACGTGGAGGCGGCCCTGGTCCGTCCGTCCATGCCGGCCGACGTGATGCTCGAAGGCGAGAACCGGGTGCGACGCGCCGAGGTCCTGCTCGCCCGTGGTGCCGCCGCAACCATCGGCGATGTGGACCTGGCGGCGATCGCCAAGGGGAGGCGACCGGGCATCGGCTAGGTGATCCTGAGGCTGGAGCACACGCCGGAGGACGTCATGGCCTGCCCGATCGGCCAGGCTGCCCACGTCGAGTTCCCCGGCATCGGCGTGTTCGACGTCCTGCGCGCCCGCCTGGGCATCTGAGCATGAGCTACTGACGATGCGTGCCGTCAGCCCTGAAGAGCGGCATCGCGAACGTTCCATCCTATTCGCGCTCACGGCTGATTCGAGCATCGTACTGCCGATCCTCCTGGCAGGCCTGATCGGTGGCTCGCTGACGAGCCTTGCCGAGGCGATCCGCGGCATCCTGATGATCGCCATCGAAGGCTACTCCCTGGTGGTGCTTCGCCGGATCCACCGCGGCTTGCTGGTCGAGTTCGAGTTCGGTGCCGGCAAGCTCGAACAGATGTGCAACCTCATCATCGCTGCGGGGATGGTGGGTGGTGCGGCCTGGATCGCGCACGGTGCATTCTCGCTCCTGCTCGAAGGGCAGAGCCATGCTTCCCCGCTGGGGCTCGCGACGGCTGCCTGCCTGGGCGCCATCAATACGTTCATCAATTTCGCCGCCTGGGACGAGATCCGGCAGGCAGCGAAGGGCGAGCGCTCCTTGATCATGCAGGCGCAATTGCGGGCGCGTTTCACCAAGCTCGTGTCATCAGCCTTCGTCCAGGTCACGATGACCATCTCGGCCGTTGCGAACGACCCCGTCATCGCCGCCTATTCGGATCTCGTGGGCGCCTTGTTCGTGTCCGGCTTCATCCTGCTGATCGCGATCCGGATGTTCCGCGCAGGACTGCCGGACCTGCTCGACCGCGCCGTCGACGAAGCTGCGCAGATCCTGATTCTGCGCGCGCTGATCCACCACTTCGATGCCTATGACAGCCTCGATGGCATCCGGACCCGGCGATCCGGCAGCCGGCTCTTCGTGGAAATCGCCCTGGGATTCGACCAGAGCCTGTCCATGGCCGAGGTCGACCGACGGGTCGTCGGGATCCGGCAGATGATCATGGGAGAGCTGCCAAGCACCGACGTCTCGATCCTCGCGGCGGCGGTACCCCCGTTGCGGTGACCGACGCGTCGTCCACTTCCTGCTAGAGCGGTCTCTTCAACCATTGGGCCAGCACGCCCACGACTCCCTGGCGGAACAGCAGCACGCTGACGACGAAGATGATCCCCTGGATGATCGTGACCCATGCGCCGAACGTTGCCAGGTAGTTCTGCATGGTCACGATGATCGCGGCGCCCACCAGCGGACCGAAGACCGTGCCCATGCCGCCAAGCAGCGTCATCAGCACCACTTCGCCGGACATGGTCCAATAGACATCGGTCAGGGAGGCCAGCTGGAACACGATCGCCTTGGTGGCACCCGCAAGCCCGGCCAGCGCCGCCGATAGCACGAACACGGCCAGCTTGTACTGGTTCACCCGGTAGCCCAGCGACACCGAGCGCGGCTCGTTGTCCCGAATGGCCTTCAGCACCTGCCCGAACGGTGAATGGATGATCCGGTAGATCACAAGCAGGCCGCCGAACACAATGGCCAGCACGAAGAAGTAGAGGTTGCGGTCGGGCCCAAGATCAAAGAGGCCCAGAAGGTGGCCGCGCGGCACGGACTGGATGCCGTCCTCGCCACCGGTGAAGGGGGCCTGGACTGAAAAGAAGAACACCATCTGCGCGAAGGCCAGGGTCACCATCGCGAAATAGATTCCCTGCCGGCGGATGGCCAACGAGCCGAACACCAGGCCGAGGAAAGCGGCCGCCGCCGTCCCGAGCAGGATCGCGAGTTCCGGGTTCAGCCCCCAGGCCTTGGCGGCATAGGCACTGACATAGCTTGCCGAGCCGAAATAGGCGGCGTGCCCAAACGAAAGCAGTCCGCCGAACCCGAGCAGCAGGTTGAAGGCGCAGGCGAACAGCGCGAAGCACAGGATCTTCATCAGGAAGACGGGATAAAGGACGAACGGCCCCACCAGGCCCAATAGCAGCAAGCCAAGGAAGATCGCCATGTGATGACGCGGCATCCCGCCTGCGGCCACGGGCCGTACGTGCGCCGACGGAAGCACTGCCTCGGTTTTCGCCATCACGCGGTCCTCCCGAACAGCCCGGCCGGTTTCACCAGCAGCACGATCGCCATGATCACGAAGATCACCACCGCCGAACCCTCGGGATAGAAGACCCTGGTCAGCCCCTCGATGACGCCAAGACCGAAGCCGGTGACGATCGAGCCCAGGATCGAGCCCATGCCGCCGATCACCACGACAGCGAACACGACGATGATCAGGTCAGCCCCCATGTTCGGATTGACCGAGTAGATCGGTGCAGCCAGCACGCCGGCAAAGGCGGCGAGTCCCACGCCGAAGCCATAGGTAATCGTGATCAGGCGCGGGACGTTGATGCCGAAGGCGCCGACCAGGGTCGGGTTCTCCGTGGCCGCCCGCAGGTACGCACCGAGCCTGGTCTTCTCGATCACGAACCAGGTGGCGAGGCAGACGACCAGGGAGGCGACGATTACCCAGCCGCGATAGTTCGGCAGGAACATGAAGCCCAGGTTCTGGCCGCCCGATAGCTGGCTCGGGATCTGGTAGGGCAGCCCGGAGATGCCGTACTCGTTGCGAAACAGCCCTTGGATGATCAGCGCCAGGCCGAAGGTGAGCAGCAGCCCGTAGAGATGGTCGAGATGGTACAGCCGCGAGATCAGGAGCCGCTCGATGATGACGCCGCTGATGCCGACGATGACCGGCACCAGGACGAGCGCCGCCCAATAGTTGATGCCGAGATAGTTGAGCAGCATCCACGCGACAAAGGCGCCCATCATGTACTGCGCGCCATGGGTAAAGTTGATGATGTTGAGCAGGCCGAAGATGATCGCAAGGCCGAGGCTCAGCAGGGCATAGAACGAGCCGTTGATCAGGCCGAGCAGAAGCTGGCCGAACAATGCCTGCGGCGGGATTCCCAATAGCTCGAACATGAGCCCGTCCTACGGTCAGGGGATCGAAACAAGCGCGGGCTGTGCCGGCCGACGCGGCACAGCCCTGCCACGTCCCTTACTTCACGAACGGGCAGCCACCCTCGGCCAGCGGGCGCCAAGCCTTTTCCGGCGGGATGGTAGCGACCAGCTCGTAATAGTCCCACGGGGCCTTCGACTGGTCCGGTGTCTTCACCTTGAACAAGTACATGTTCTGCAGCTTGCGCCCATCCTCGCGAACCGAGCCCTGGCCGAACAGCGGGTCGTCCGTGGGCATTTCCTTCATCTTGGCCATGACGGCCTGGGGATCCTTACCGCCCACCGCCTCGATCGCATTCAGATAGTGGAGCACGCCGGCATAGACCCCGGCCTGCACCATGGTCGGCATGTCACCATCATGCGCCTCGGCGAAGCGCTTGGACCAGGCGCGGGTATCGTCGTTCAGGTCCCAGTAGAAGCTTTCCGTCAGCACCAGGCCTTGGGCGGTATCCAGGCCCAGCGCATGGACGTCGGTGAGGAATACCAGGAGTCCGGCCAGCGCCTGGCCGCCCTGGGTGATGCCGAACTCGGAAGCCTGCTTGATCGAGTTGATCGTGTCGCCGCCGGCATTCGCCAGTCCAATCACGTCGGCCCCGGAAGACTGCGCCTGCAGCAGGAAGGAGGAAAAGTCGGTGCCGGGGAACGGATGTCGGACGCTGCCGACGACTTCACCGCCCGCAGCCTCGACCACGGCGGTGGTGTCACGCTCGAGTGCATGGCCGAAGGCGTAGTCGGCGGTCAGGAAGAACCATTTCTTCCCGCCCGCTTCCACCATCGCGCCACCCGTACCGTGGGCCAGGGCATAGGTGTCGTAGGTCCAGTGCACGGTATTGGGCGAGCATTGCTTGCCGGTAAGGTCGGATGTGGCAGCGCCGGAGTTGATGAAGACCTTGTTCTTCTCGCGCGTGATCTCGTTGACTGCGAGAGCTGCCGAGGACGTAGGTACGTCGGTGATCATGTCGACGCCCTCCTGGTCGTACCACTGCCGCGCGATGGTGGAGGCGATGTCCGGCTTGTTCTGATGGTCGGCCGAGACGATCTCGACGGTGATCCCCTTTTCGGCGGCCTTGAAATCCTCGACCGCCATGCGCGCGGCGACCACGGATCCCTCACCGGAAAGGTCGGCATAGATGCCGGAGCGGTCGTTGAGCACGCCGATCTTGACGGCCGTGTCGGCCATGGCGACGCCAGCCAGCATGGTTCCCGAAAGAAATGATGCGGCTATGGCAGCCCGCATCAAGCTCTTGATCTTCATCGTTCTGCCTTCCCTGTGATTGTTTCTGCTCGATCCGACGAAAGCGGAGCGCTACACCCCGAGATAGTGGTGTAGCTTGTCGATATTCTGGTCCAGCTCGTCATTGCGGATCGCGTCGACGACCTTTCCCTGCTCCACCACGTAGTGCCGATCCGCGACCGATGCCGCGAAGTGGAAGTTCTGCTCCACGAGCACGATCGTGAAGCCTTCCCGCTTGAGGCGGCCGATGGTGTTGCCGATCTGCTGGACGATCACGGGTGCCAGCCCCTCGGTCGGCTCGTCGAGGAGCAGCAGCTTGGCACCGGTACGCAGGATTCGGCCGATCGCCAGCATCTGCTGCTCGCCCCCGGAAAGCTTAGTGCCCTGGCTCGACAGCCGCTCCTTCAGGTTGGGGAACAACTCGAAGACCTGGTCGACCGAGAGGCCTCCGTGCCGCACCTTGGGCGGCAGCATGAGGTTCTCCTCCACCGAGAGGCTGGAGAAGATGCCCCGTTCCTCGGGGCAGAAGGCGATGCCGGCACGGGCGATGGCCCGCGAGGGCAGGCCGATCGTCTGGCGTCCGTCGAAGACCACCGAGCCCTTTCGCTTGGGCAGGATCCCCATGATGGCCTTGAGCGTCGTGGTCTTGCCGGCACCATTGCGGCCCAGCAGCGTCACGACCTCGCCGGCGCGCACGTCGAACGCGATGCCATGAAGGACGTGGCTCTCGCCGTACCAGCCATGCAGGTCCCTGACCGAAAGCAACAGGCCGTCAGCCTCGGCCACGGGAGCGTGCTCCATTAGTGCGGCCTCAGGCATGACCTGCCCCAATATAGGCTTCAATGACGTCAGGATTCTTCGACACGGCGGCATAGTCCCCTTCGGCCAGGATCTTGCCGCGTGCCAGGACGGTGATGTGGTGCGACAGGGAAGCGACCACCGACAGATTATGCTCCACCATCAGGATGGTGCGGTTCGCCGCGATGCGCCGGATCAAGGCCGAGATGCGCTCCACGTCTTCCTGGGCCATTCCCGCCATGGGCTCGTCGAGCAGGAGCATCTCCGGCTCCAGCGCCAGCGTCGTGGCGATCTCCAGCGCGCGCTTGCGTCCATAGGGAAGTTCGCCGGCTGCAACCGCCGTGAACCGGCTCAATCCGACATCATCGAGTAGGGCCGCCGCCCTGTCGTCGAATGCCGACAGCACCCGCTCGGACCGCCAGAAGTCGAAGCTGTCCCCGCGCTGGCGCTGCAGCGCGATCCGCACATTCTCCAGGGCAGTCAGGTGCGGAAAGACGGCCGAGATCTGGAACGACCGCACCAGCCCCAGCCGCGCGATGTCCGCCGGCGACATCCTGGTGATGTCCCGGCCGTTGAAGGTGATGGTGCCCTGGGTAGGCTGGAGGAACTTGGTAAGCAGGTTGAAGCAAGTCGTCTTGCCGGCGCCGTTGGGGCCGATCAGGGCATGGATCGAGCCGCGCCTTATGTCTAGATCGACGCTGTCGACCGCGATGAAGCCTTTGAATTCTTTGCTCAAAGAATGTGCGGACAGAATAATATCGTTGTTCATTTGCCTCCCTGCGAAACAAAATGATCGGCTATTCCGTCGTTAAGCCTCAAGGCGACAGGGCAATCGAGCGGTCCGCGCCATCGCCCTGGTGTCCGATGCGCATGCTACCCATCGCGCTGCCTCAGGCAACCTCGACGAGCAGCGCCTTGAGGATCAGTCCGGAATGAACAGGGTCCGCCCGTCGAAGGTGATCCGTGCCGCAGCCTCGGGCCGCATCTGGATCGGGGGCAGGTTGGCGTGCTCGATGGCAGGCACCGTGTCGCCTGTCCGTCCGCGGGGGACCGTGTGGACGACCTGGCTGGGCGGCAGATCGCGGCCCTTGGTCAGGTGCGCATACATCTGGTCCAGCGCCTGCACGAAATAGTAGTGCAGCGGAATGAACCGCTCGTCGAAGCCCGGAAAAGCGTTGAACGCATCCAGATGCTGAGCATTGGTGACCTCCACATAGGAGATGTTCGACCGGCGACCGTCACGCAGCCGGCTCAGCGCAACATACGGCCGTGAGCTGTGATTGGGCGCGATCAGCGCGTCGTCGCGGCCATGGAGCAGGATGGCCGGGATGCCGTTCAGCTTGCCGTCGGCCAGGATCTGGCGGATCGAGTGATCCAGGCTGTTTCCCGGGCTGCCGGACGACCCGACATAGGGCCGGCCGCCGAGCAGCGAGCGCAGGCAGAGATGCCCGTCCAGGTTCTGGTCCGCCAGCCCGCTCGAGCGCGACCGGGAGACCTGGTCGCGGACGGCGCCGCCCGGTGAATCGTTGTTGACCACGTTGATCCCGCCAGTGGGCGGGATGCCGTTGGCCGTCGCGAACAGGATCGCTTCGCTGGCCGGCGGCAGGGGAATGATCTGATTGAAGGTCGTACTGGTCGCGGTGCCATCGGTCGCAGCGAAGGAGAATCCACAGAGATTGTCCTCCACGGGCGCCCGCGCATAGGCGTTGGCGTAAGTGACCGCGACCGCTTGAGCGACGTAGAAGTTCCAGTAGGCCGGCGCCACGTCGTTCTGCTCGGGCAGGATGCCGTAGCCGTTGATGATTGCCTGCGCCTCCAGCGCCCGTTCCGACACCGTCGAGCCTTTCAAGAGACCTCGTGCCGCCAGCGCATTGCAGCGGTTCTGCCCAAGCTCGACTGGCGTCAGGTTGAAGGGCGCGCTGGCGTTGCCGGAAGCAAGGATGGCGCAGCCCTGATACAGGTCGATCAGGGTGAGATAGTCGTAGAGCGGCAGGCTGTGCCGTCGCAGCGGCTCCTCGCGACCCTGTCGGATGGCGAAACGTCGATCAGGGACAGGGTTCACGTTCGGTTCGGACACCACCACGCCGTCGATCATGCCCTTGGGCGCAATCTCCGCCGCCCGTAGCGAGGCGGCACCGCCATTGGATACACTGGACGCGATCACGAGCGTGTTCGCCCAGTTGAAGCGGGGTGCTCCGCCACCGGCGCGCTCGTCGACGAACTCGGCGTTCAGCGCCCACAGCGCGAACTGCAGCGACAGGAGCACATGGTCGTCCCAATGTGCCTCGGGATTGCGTCGGGAGTGCGCATGCTTCCAGGCCCAGCGGTCGGGGAAGCGCTCGTTGAGGCGTGCCTGCTCTTGATCGCTCAGGTCTGCGGTGAAGGTGGACGACTGCCCGGCAGCATCCGCATCGGCCCGCTCACCCCGCAGCAGACCGACCGTGTCCCGCTCCAGGTTGTGCGCCCCGGTGCCCGTCCCTTTGTCGGTATAGGCGACGGCGCAGCCATGCTTCAGGCCCCATTCCCCGGATGTTCCGATGGCCCCGTAGATGCCGCGCGAGCCCGACGAGGGGCCCGTCACGATGCAGGCCTTGGCGGGATCGAACGCCTCGGGGATCTGGACCATGAGCGTGACGCTGCGATCGCCGCTCCGGTCACTGGCGAACGCGAGATATTCCACACCGTAGATCTTCCCGCTCGCATCGGCCATGGTCGGCGCCACCAGGGGACCGTACAGCCGGCCGTAGCCACCCCCGGTGGTCGTGTCGACCAGGGCCCGGTAGTTGCCGTAGATCGCGGCCGTCCTTAGGGCTTCCGGATCGGCCGGGTTGGAGAACTGAGGTGCCGGCCCGGCCAGGCCCGCCGCCCCAAGCCCACCCGTCAGCAGATCGTTGCCGCTGCTCTCCGGATAGCGGTTGATCAGGACGTCGCCTTCGATGAAGGCCAGCTTGTGCCCTGCTGCCGCCACGCTGTCGGCCACCAATGCGCTGCCCGTCATGCCGAGCAACGCTGCCAGCGCCCATGATCCTCTCAACCGCATGCCCAACCTTCCCCATTGTAGATGGGCAAGATGCGGAGGAAGGTCTCTTATCGCAACGGAAATGAAAAATACAGAATCCTGCCGGATTTAGTCTTGATCGGCATTTCAGGTGTAAAATCTGGCACAGCAGCCAGAGCAGGGATGGCACCAGAACAACGTGTTCACCATAGGATGAATGCTGCATCAGCCAGCCGATGTCTGACTTGCCGAACGAACTTGACCAACTAGCCGAGGAAGCCTTCCAGCCTTCGCACGACAGTTTTCGGACGTGCCCTCGACGCTCCAAGCCGTACATCTTGCCGTTGCTGAGCACTTGGTTGCGGCGGGCCCACTTGGAGGGAGCCCCGCGCAGAAATGCGGTTCACGAACCGTGGAGGAAGCGGAAGCAGAGTATTGGAGAAGCCAAATCAACGAGGCCTGGAGCGACATTAAGGAAGAGCGGGCCCTAGAGGTGACGTTCAAGCCGCGCCCTGCAGAGGCGAGGAGGATCGTTCCAGCCACTGCTCGCGCGCATAGGCCGTCGGCGGCAGGCCGACATGGCGCGCGAACGCGACGCTGAACGTGCTTGCCGAGCTGTAGCCCACACGGTCGGCGACCTCGGCAATGCCGCCCTCTTTGCGACGCAGCAGATCCTTCGCCAAAGCCATGCGCCAATGGAGCAGATACTCCATCGGAGCGACGCCGACCGCTCGTCTGAATCGCTCGAAAAAGGCCGACCGGGAGAGCGCTGCTTCTTTCGCCAGCTGCGCAACCGTCCATGGCCAGGTCGGTCGCTCATGCATCCGCCTTAGAGCGATGGCGAGACGTTCATCGGCTAGTCCTCGCAAGAGGCCAGGGGCCGCCGCAGGTCCCGCCATGGAGCGCAGAGCCTCGATCAGCAGAACCTCAATGAGACGCGCCAGGATCACGTCTCGTGCGGGCCGATCCCCACGGGATTCCTCGTCCAAGAGTTGCACAAGGGTGGTCAGCCTCTTCTCTCCGCGTACGTGCACGAGCTGCGGAAGGAGCGACACCAACAAGGCCGCATCGCATGAGCCGAAGGCGCAGTAGCCCACGAGCATCCGAACATTGAGTGGGCCGACGCGGCTGCCCAGCTGGAACACGCCGGGGCGCAGCTCGACCGGTACGGTCGCCACGTCTCCCGTCGGCTTCGGCTCAAGGCTTGAGGTTGTGAAGTCATAGGCCGAGGGGATCAGGACGAAATCACCCCTTTCGAGGATGACCCACTCCTGTTCCCGGACCGAAAGGCGGCATGAGCCGTCGAGGATCACGCAGTAGAAGGGACGTCCGGCTTCCGAGCGGCGGACCAGCCAAGAGCCTGCTCCGTTCACGACTTTCGAGAACGAGGCGCTCGGCTGGAGCAGGCCGACCACCTGAGCGAGCGGGTCAATCATGTCTGGACTCCTGCGAATGAAATCTGGATTTTGGATTGTAGAGAGTCCGGCAGCGGCGGCCTATCGTCAATCGGATAGATGACGGAGCTGAAGTCCTCATGAAAACCATCTTCATCACCGGATGCTCATCCGGGTTCGGCCTCGAGACCGCGCGCTACTTCCTGGATCGCGATTGGACGGTCATCGCCTCGATGCGCACGCCGCGCGAAGACCTCCTGCCCCGCTCTGAACGCCTGCGCGTCGTGCCACTTGATGTCACCGATCCGGAAAGCATCCACCGGGCCGTGGATGAAGCCGGGCCGATCGACGTCCTGGTGAACAATGCAGGGATCGGTCTGTTGAATGCGCTGGAAGGCATCTCGATGGACGCTGCCCGCGAGCTCTTCGAGACGAACACGCTCGGTACGATCGCCATGACGCAGGCAGTACTGCCGCAGTTCAGGCAGCAGAGGTCGGGTGTCATCGTCAACGTCACGTCGAGCGTGACACTGAAGCCGCTGCACCTGCTCTCGGTGTACACGGCAAGCAAAGCGGCGGTGAATGCCTTCACCGAGTGTCTGGCGCTGGAACTGGAGCAGTTCGACGTGCGCGTGCGTCTGGTGCTCCCGGGGCGCGCTCCGGAGACCCGGTTCGGCGAGAATGCCCGAGCGCGCATGCAGAACGGTATTCCCGAGGCGTATGCCGGCCTGGCGGAGCGCGTTTTCGCAGGATGGCAGCAGTCCTCAGAGGTCACGCGGGCCCTTGATGTGGCGGAAGCGGTATGGCGGGCGGCGAACGATCCATCCTGCCCGATGCGCCTTGCTGCTGGTGCCGATGCCGTGGCGTTGGCTTCGCGAAGTTGAACAGGGAGCCTCATCACTCGCCGGATCGCTTTCACCAAAGACGGTGCTGATCACCTCTTCCGGCAGTGCAGGAACTGGCGGATCTCAGGCTTGACCAGTGCCAGCTGTAGCCACAGGAGAGCCAGCCTGTCCGGCGACAGGGTTGCCAGCAGGCGGTTGCGGGTTTGCAGGGAAGGATGAAGCGGACGCGGCCACGAACGGCTCCCGAGCAACGTCGGCGGAGCCCACATACCTCTCTCAGCCACTCTCGTGCCTGTTGATGCCGGAGCGGTCCCCAGGCACCAGCGTTTGATCTTCCCCGGCTGGTCGTGCTGCCGGGCTTCCGGCGGGCGCCGGGCAGCCCGGCAGGTGTGGTTGGCCGATACACCCCTGGCTGAGTGGGCGTGCGCCGGTGATCGAACTGGGACGGTGGTGATGATGCCTGGATATGCACCGGCAGCTGTACGGATTCGACATGGCGCGGCGCAATTCCTCGTGCTGCTTCGGCGCACGACGTCTGCGATTCTTCCCGCACCTGGGCAGGCGATGCCATCGAGTTTCCGCAGGGGTCAACGAGGGCGCGCTAGCGCATACGATCACTGACAGCGTGGAAGCCGCATAGGTGCGGGGCAATGGCACGACCAACAAGAGGCCAATGATCGTTGCGGCCCATGAGTCTCCCTCTGGCTACCGCCGCACGCTACAAGAACAGCGCCAGGTCTTTCATGGACGTCCTCTGCCCGGCAGCCGCTCTTGATTAGCTCAAGAGCTAGCGAGATCTAGTAGTCATACTTCCACTGTACGCCGAAGCCGGTCTGCGAATCCTCGGTGACCTCGGTCTGGACCGTCACGTTTGGCCCGACCTCGACCTCCACCGTGGCCTTGCCGGATCCCGGCGCTACGCCACGTTCGACCTGCAGGTAGACGTCGTCCGAGATGTACTTGCCGGCCTTGACGCTGGCATCGTCGGCACTGCTGCCGCCAAAGTCGAGCGTATCGACGCCCAGTCGCTGGCGGACCGTATCCAGGATGCCGCCGGACCCACCATCCCGCAGCGAGTTCAAGGCCGCCGCCAGCTGCAATCCCTGTGCTGCCGAGATCTTGGTCACGTCCCGGCCGAACAGGATCTCGGCCATGATCTCGTCCGGTGGACGCACGGGGTCGCTGGTGAGTTCGATCTTGGGGTCACTGGCGCGCCCGGTCACCTGCAGGATTCCGACCAGCGCGTTGGCCTTGAACGTGGCGCGGATGTTCAGGTCGGGATCCGGCGGAACCGCGCCGTCCAGGGAGAC
>NZ_DATAGQ010000017.1:0-7893 GCF_036263595.1 Geminicoccus sp.
ACTGCACCAGGGCTTCCAGATCGTCGAACGGCTCGCCCAGGACGACCGGCAGCCCGACCAGGCCGTCGTAGCCGATGATCCCAACCTCGGCGGCATCACCGTCTTCCAGTGGTGCCAGCATCGACGCCCAGCCGCGCTCGGGGAAGTAGATGGTGGTGATCGGCTGTTCCGGCCGGTGCAGGACCTCGCGCAGTTCCAGATCGACTGGCACGAGCTGGGGCCACAGCCGGGCCAGGCTGTCCGGCGGCAGGGCCGCCAGCAAGCGGTTACGGGTGGTGGGCGTGGATGGATCGGACGAGGCCACAGACGGCTCCCGCAAGAGACTGGCGGGAGCACGCGTACCTCTCTCAGCCGCCCGCGCCGGATGGTCTCGGCGGGCGATAGCTTACATATGGGGTGCACGACGTCAGTTGCATGGACGCTGCCGTACCGCCGGCAGCACAAAGCCGCCCTCCCCCACCTGCGGTCCGGGTGCTACGGCGGATCGAACGAAGGACATGGGCAGGAGCGCCTGGTCAGGCAGTCCTGTCCATCCACAGCTGGTCCAGCAGGATCTGCCGCCGTTGCTGCCACTGCGCCTGCAGGCATTCCATCTCCCACAGGACCAACTCCGCCGCGATGGTGTTCTGCCCAAGGCCGCGTAGCCGCGCGAGGTAAACCAGCTGCCAGCCAATCCGTAGATCGCTCTCGGCAAGACCCTGCTCGACCTGCTCAAGGAGGGTCTCTTTTCTCAAGCGGCTCGATATAGCCACCGATCTCTCCGATCGGGCCTGCCAACGGCCGCATGGGACACCGGCACAGGACCAGTGGCAACGCCAACCAGCACGGCGCACCTAGCCGTAGCTACATGCCCTCTACCTCTGCATGATCGCTGGGCTGGAACACGTGGGGAGGATGCGTCTTGCCGAGCAGCGAGCAGATGATCGAGCGGCAGCGGATCCTGGCCAAGTTCGGCGAGTTCGCCCTGCGCAGCGATGAGCTTCAGGAGGTGCTGACCGAGGCCTGCCGTCTGGTCGGCCAAGCACTTGGCACGGATTTGGCCAAGATCATCGAGATCCAGCAGGACGAACAGTGCTTGCTCGTCCGCGCGGGTGTCGGCTGGCAGCTCGGCATCGTCGGCCAGATGCGCCTGCCAATGGGCGAGCGCTCGTCCGAGAGCTATGCCATCGAGGTCGGCGAGCCGGTCATCACCCAGGACATCGACAAGGAGGAGCGCTTTGCCTTTCCAGACTTCATGAAGGAGCACGGGATCGTGGCACTCGTGAACGTGCCGATCGTCGTTCCGGGTGGTCAGGCCTATGGGCTGCTTCAGGTGGACAGCCTCAAGCCGCGCACGTTCGACGAGGAAGACATCGAGTTCCTGCGCACCTATGCCACCATCCTCGGCCCGGTGATCGATCGCCTGCACAAGGTGCATGACCTGCAGGTGGCACTCGATACCAACCAGCGCCTGCTGCACGAGCTGCAGCATCGCATCAAGAACAACATTGCCATCATCGCCAGCCTGGTGCGAATGCGCGTCAGACAGACGACGTCGGAGGAAGCGCGCACGGAGTTGCAAACGCTGGGCGAGCGGATCGACACGCTGCGCCTCATCCACGAGCAGCTGTATGCCGCCAGAGCCACGGATCGCCTCCAGCTTCGGCCCTATCTGACCAAGCTCGCTGAAAGCCTGAAGAACCTGCACCAGGGCGAGTCGGGCAAGGTCAAGCTCGAGGTCGAGATCGACGAGATCGAGGTCGTTCCGGAGACTGCGCTGCCATTGGGCCTGATCCTGAACGAGTTCGTCACCAACAGCCTGAAATATGCCTTCGACAACAACGAAGGGCTGATCACGGTGCAGCTCCAGACCTTGGAAGATCGACGCTGCCACGTCCGATTTGCCGACAACGGTAGAGGACTGCCGGCCGAGCCTCGTCCTTCGGCTGGCGGTTCTGGTGCGGGCATGAAGCTGATCGAGGGCTTGGTCCGGCAGCTGGATGGCAAGGCAAGCTGGTCGTCGTCAGGAGGCACTACGCTTTGCCTGGAGTTCACCGCTCGTTGAAACATGCACTCATGCTGCGCTGGTTGATCCCAGGCTCGTGGTGTCCTGTTCGTGTATAGGATTGACGATAATCCCGGAGCCCTACCAGAGCATGCGGCGCTTCGAGAAGCCGGTCGACATGCAGGAGGTGGTCAGGGCGGTGCTGGCTTGAGCACGTGATTCAGCCCCGTCGACGGCTGCGTTATCATGACGACAAACTGGCAGTTGTCGTTGCTTAGTTATCTGCACAATAGCCAATGTCTTGGTGGCTCGTTCTGCTCCCCCTGAGGGAAATCCGCCAAAAGCTAATGTTCAAGGCGGACCTCTTCCGCCGGGTCACCTCACCTTCCCCTGACATGCCAGGAGGCTGGGTCGGCTATAGCCCGTTCTTCTCCAAGACGTGCTCAAGCCCAATCATCAGGACAGCCTGGGTGGAGAGCCTGCTGCGTGCCTGCAGTGTTTTAAGCCGCTGGAAATCCGTCTCGCTGACCCGAAGCGTCAGGGCCACCGTCCGTTCTGTCCGATGGGGTACCGGGATTGGTGGGGGCTCCGGCTCGGCCTGTACGGGAGCCGGTGGTGGGGGTGGAGCCGCGGGGGCGGCCGGTGCCGATGACAGCACATCACTCACGCTCGGCACTGCAGTGCCTTTGCGCATAATCAAGTCCGCGCCGGGCATCGCCACCTTGATTTTGCTCATGTCGGCCTCCGCCGGTTGAGCCGGTTCCAGATATAGGTCCAAAGCTCGCGCATCTCCCCTGCCCCAGCGCTTTGTGGGTCGATCTCCTGGGCAGTGTAGCCTTCAGTGAACGCAGTCGCGAAATCGATCCGGTCGTGCAGGCTAACTGGTGCGACCGTGCCATGTTGGGACAGAAGTACGGCCGAGGCGGCCGCAAGTCGGGTTCTGGGCTTGACCGCGTTGAGAACAAACACCATAGGCTTGCCAAGCGCATCGACTAAGTCGACCGTCTTTCCAGCAGCTCGAAGATCGATCGGGCTTGGCCGGGTTGGGATCAATACTAGGTCCGCTACTTGCAGTACCATCACAATATTTTCGGTAAGCGCCGGCGGGGTGTCGATGATGACCAGATCGAAACCCTGGCCCTTCAGGTTGCGCAGTTGATCGGGTAGCTGAGCCAAAGAGACGCTCGCCATGGCCGGCGCTTCGGCTTGGCGCGAATTCCACCAGTCTGTAAGCGATCCTTGTGGGTCAGTGTCGATCAGGGCGACCCTGCCATGTCCCTGAAGGCCTGCCTCTACTCCGAGGTGGGCGGAGATGGTCGTCTTGCCGACCCCGCCCTTCTGCGCTGCCATTGCAATCACATGCACCCGAATGTAATCCTCACGTTTAGCGTCACCTTACGTCAAATGACGTAAGTCACTAAAACCGACGTCGATTGACGTCATATCTCTCCGTGGGGCCACCATTATGGTCTACGATCAGCCAACGCAAGCTGTTGACGTCAAACTACGCCATATGACTTACCTATACGCGACGTTGACGTCATATGACGTAGAGAACGGTGCTCTAGCGTATGGTTCGACAGGGATCGAGCCGAATGGGCCGGTTCAGCTTGTAGACCATCCCATGAGCAGAGCTTGCTCCTGCTGGAAGTGTTAAGCTTGTCAGAGAAGACCTTGACTAACTGGCGATCATCGATGGCCTGCTTGTCTCGAGCGGAGTGTTGTTGCCCCGAATGACGGACAGAGTCACTGGGCTGGACGGGCGGCGATGAACTCGCGGGGTGAACGGTATCCGAACGCCTTATGCGGGTGAACGTCGTTGTAGTGGGCCAGCCACACGGGCAGGAGCCGCAGGAAGGCTTCGGCATTAGCGATGGACGAGACGCGGACGTAGTCGCGCTTGAGCGTGCGCACGAACGCCTCGGCCATGCCGTTCGACGGTGGGCTTTCCATCGGCGTCGTCCGCGGCTCTAGGCCTACGTCCACGGGCGAAGCGCCGCGTCTCATGGGCGACGTAGCCAGACCCGTTGTCGGTGAGCCACTCAATGGTGCGTGGCACACGGCTCACCTGCCCAAGGCGGCGCTCGACGGCGGCCACCATCAGATCTCGCACCTCCTCACCGCCAATTCCTCCTGCGGTGGCCACGAAGCTACAGCAGTCCAGCGCGAAGGCGACCCTGACCCGCTCGCCATTCTCGCACGCCACCTCGAAGGCGTCCGAGCACCAGCGCAGATCAGACGCCTCGACCTCCCCTTCACGGCCTTCTGGCCGCGCCTGAGGTGCAGATCGGATCGAGCATCTATTGATGCTCGATGGTCTTCTTGCCGAGCAGAAGCTGCAACTCCCGGATCTGGTTCTGGAGCGCCCGGTCGTCGGAGGCAGGCACCACCTCCTCCTCGGCACCAGTGGCGGTGAGCGTGCCCGGGGCCGCCAGCCGCCGCCAAGTGAAGAGCTGGTTCGGATCCACCCCGTTCTGACGGGCAACCAGGCTCACTGTCATGCCCGGAGCGAAGGTCTGCTCAACAAGTTGCATCTTCTCGGCAGCCCTCCAGCGGCGTCGCCGCTGCACCGAGGCGCTGATCTCAACGCAATCCAAGGGGCTGGTCGTACAGTCGGTCATAAGCCCCACACTTCCCAAGTGCGGGACCCTGTCCCGGTCAGTTTGAGGGCAACCTCACGACCGCACCAACTCATCTTGGGATCGTACATCTAGCCTTTCATATCTGCATTGGAGCGCTGAGGCAGCTCACAAGATATCGCTATTATCCTACGCTACTTGACGTCAGCTGACGTAGAACGACAGCAAGGCCCGCCTAAGAAACATCCTTGCTAGTAGCATATGCGACGTAGATTGACGTCATATGCCGTCAGACAATGTCACGTCACTTGACGTCAGATGGAGTGGTTCTGCCCGATCTTCACCTAGAAGCCCTGGATCACATCGACTGGTCAGTGAGGGCCGCAAAGGCACCAGCAGGTCTACCCTCGGTGCTGGGTCCTTCTACGACCGCCACTGTGCTGATAACACTTGCCTTGCTGCAATCAAGTTGCTGCCGGGGCCACCGTCGAAGATCGGCATCCAGGTTTACCCACGCTCTTGGAGCGCGTCCGCGCCAGATCCCGGCAATTTGGGCATAAGACCCGCCTTGTGAGAGCAAGGACGTCCCGAAGGCGCATCGCTGGAGCGGGGAGGGGAGCCATACGGCTCCGTGTCTGGTCCGTCGAGGTCGAGCAAGCGGCCATAGAGGCCGAATTGGAGTTCCTGCAAGGCGAGATCCATCGGCATGCCGTTGATCTCCCCGTCATTTGCATCGATATATGATTGTTTCTAGGATGCTGAGATTGCCCGCCTTGGCTGGACAGGACCTTGCTGGCGTCACCGACCGAGATCAGGACGAGACCTTACCGAACGCCATAACGAAGAGCTTGTTGCCGAGCTCGACCAGCAGGCGGAAGCGAGGATCAGGATTCGAATTCATTAGCAGACGGCGATTTCGACTGATCCTGGCCACGTAGGACGCCCATACAAGTTTTCTGTAGTTCTAGAGAGCCCAGGTTACTCATGCGTCTCCTTGGTACGCTTACGGGACGCCCCGCTTCTCGTACCATTTCCGGCAGAAGCCGATGAAGGCTAAGTCCGGGTTGGTCGGCGGCATACCCGTCATCGCGATGAAGTCTCGCCATTCCTTCTCGATAAAGTAGACATCCCAACCAGGCGCAGCGATGCGCGCATCGTGATAGGTCTCGGCATCGAGCGGCGGGACGGTAGGGCCATTGTCGGCCTGAGCCGCTTTCGGCAGCTTCGGCATAGTGTCCCGGTTGCGGAACACGACCATGTCGCCCTTATCCAGCGTGATCGCATAATCGGGCATATGACTCGTCACGATGTCCTTCTTGACGATCTCGCGAACCATACGTCGGAATTCGCGGCTGGCAGAGCCGGAGCCGCACTTCTCCTGCAAGGTTGCCAGCGGCATCCGCCATTCAGGGTTGCGGCCACAATGCTTGCGGGCAAGCTCGTAGATGCGTCGTTCCAATGGCCTGCGCAGGAGGAAATAGTCTGGGTGTAACGTCAACACCTCGCGGTTGACAACGGCATTGTACACCCAGTCGGACAGCCTGATCTCGACCATTTGCATGCGGCCGTCACGGGTCTCACGTATCGTCTCCGCTTTATCGATGAGACCGAAGACGTTGTACTGCTCGACTCCTCCGGTCACGATATTCGTGACGATCTGGGTGCCGCGAAGGCGCTCCAGCGATGCCTTGAGGTCGGCATAGCCCTCGCCGCTCGTCTGACGATTGGTAGCCTTCAGCATCTCCTTGGCGTGGAAGCGCAGGACGGGGAAGACCTCACGCCCAGCGTTCAAGGCAGCCATGAGCTGACTGATGCAGTAGATCAGCAGGTCACGATCGTGGATCGTGGCAAGCCCTCGATAAGAGGGTTGGATTTCGACATAACTGGGGCCGTTCTCGTAGCGGAGAAGCCGATGATCCGGCTTCGTGGACAGCGAGAAGATCGGGTGCTCCATGGAGGCCATGTCGCCCTTCCAGGTGACATCAAATAGGTCGCAGACGAAGAACTGCGGTGTTGGTTCTGGCTCGCCTCCGCCTTGTATCGTCATTTACCCACGCCTTGCCATCAACGTCACTTCACCCACATCTGGAACAGAAACGTCATTTCACCCACTGGTCAACCATGAACGTCATTTCACCCACGTTTAGGATAGAAACGTCACTTCACCCACACTGTGAATAAAAACGTCACTTCACCCACAGCATAACGTCACTTCACCCACGCTCGGGGTAGTTTTCGCCTGTGTTTTCAATGACTTCTAGAGGCTAAACACTAAGACTCTTAAACACATTTTTAAACACTATAGCTGCCTGTGGATAACCGTTCGGTCTCCCCCAAGTACCCGCTCAGCGCCCTTGTTCACTTAAGGATGCCGAGCAGTGCGCAAATCAGCTGATTCCCGACACCATCCGGAGCTGCCAGAGCTAAGCATCTTCCTCTCCTGCTCATACTGGACGACAACCACTGCCGGATTGGCTACCGGTACGGCAACCTCCTCTGCCAGTTTTCCGCCTATGCAAATGGGTGTGCGCTTGCTTCATCGGCCGAGTTGAGGGTGGGCTACCTCAGATTGACCCTTGTCCTAGCACGTCACATCCTTTGGGCAGGAGCAGGCAGCGAGGGCATAGGCAATGGCGAGAGCTTGGTTGATCGGCACCGCCCTGGCCATGCTTGCAGGGCTCACGTCCGCGGCCGACGCGCAGTCAGCGAGGATGGATCTGACCGCCGCACAGCTGCGCGACGGCACTATCCTGAAGCTGCACGACAACCAAGCCTTCCTGCCGCCAGATGGGGCACGGGCTCCGCTCGAACCATTCTCGGGCACGCTTCGCTTGAGCGAGGTCGAGATGACGACCGAGAAGATTTTTAAGGTGCGCCAGGTGCTGGGCAAGGACCCGAAGATCTTCCCGAGCGTGGCCCTGTCGTTCTTCACCGAGGGCAGCGACCTCGTGCCGCTGACGCAGGATGTCATCCGGGCCGGATCGACGGCACAGGGCCGGAGCTACTGGGACATCATCGTGCAGCCGGGCCGGGTCTGGTCAGAACCGGGAGATGATGGCTGGTCACGTGCCTCCTTCCCGTTCGCGCTGATGCACTCGCTCGAGGGGGAAACCCATAACGGGGTCGCGACCTTCCTCTACAAGGGCAGTGAGGTCACCGGCCTGCAGTTCCAGGTCATCCAACAGACCTCACCCTACTACATCGAGGACTACTTCACGGCTTGGGGCAGGGCGCCGGCAAGCTTCACGGAGCTCGGGGAGACAGAAACCTCCCTGCCACGCGAGCGTTACCGGCAAGCCCTTGCTCATCAGGTGGAGATCCGCCCCTGGA
>NZ_DATAGQ010000018.1:0-4322 GCF_036263595.1 Geminicoccus sp.
ACTCAAAGGGACACGTGATCGGGCTGGCCGACCCATCGCGGGCTACGACGCCATGATCGCCGCCATTGCGCAGGTGCATGGGGCAGAGGTGGCGACCCGCAACGTCAAGGACTTCGAGGGCTGCAGCGTGGCCGTGCTGGATCCCTGGCGAGACTAGGTAGCCTTTGGAGCTTAGCCTTGGCTGGAACCCTTCTGCTCCGCTCTCCATGCAGTTGCCATTGGATGTGGGAGACCGTGAAGGACCTTCAGCCGCCGCAAGGCGACCGCCGTCCTGGCAGCTTCGGCCATGGAAGTCATTAAACCTACATACTTGACTAATTTTATAGACTTTTCCACAGTCGGATCGATGGCGCCGGTAGCCGTCGCTGCACGCGCTGACGCTCGTGCAGGAACGACAAACCTGATCAACGGAGAGTGGAATGAGGCTGAGCCGTCGTAAGGCGTCCGCGCTCCTGGCGGGGTCGGCCGCGCTAGGTGTCGCTCCGTTCGCCAGTATTCAACCTGCGCGAGCGGCTGTGGAGATCCTGAACGTCTCCTATGACCCCACCCGCGAGTTGTACAAAGACGTCAACTCGGTCTTCGCCGCTGCCTGGGAACAGCAGACTGGCGAGGAAGTGACGGTCCGCGCTTCGCATGGCGGGTCCGGAAAACAGGCAAGATCGGTGATCGACGGGCTCGAGGCGGATGTAGTGACCCTGGCGCTGGCCGGCGACATCGATGCGATCGCGAACAATACCGACAAGCTGGCGAAGGACTGGCAAAAGCGCCTGCCCTACAACAGCACGCCCTATACCTCGGCGATCGTGTTTCTGGTCCGCCAGGGAAACCCCAAGGGGGTCAGGGACTGGGGTGACCTCGTCAAGGACGACGTGAAGGTCATCACGCCCAACCCTAAGACGTCGGGTGGCGCTAGGTGGAACTATCTGGCGGCGTGGGGCTGGGCGCTCAGGCAGCCGGGCGGCAATGCCGCCAAGGCGGAAGCTTTCGTGCGCGACCTGTTCCAGCACGTTCCGGTGCTGGACACGGGTGCTCGCGGGTCGACCACCACCTTCGTGCAACGCAAGCAGGGCGACGTGCTGCTCGCCTGGGAGAACGAGGCTTTCCTCTCGCTGGTCGAGTTTGCCGATGCCGGGCTTGAGATTGTGGTGCCATCGGTCAGCATCCTGGCTGAGCCGCCGGTCGCCGTAGTGGACGGCGTGGTCGACGCCAAGGGTACACGCAAGGTGGCGGAGGCCTATCTGAACTTCCTCTATTCGCCGGAAGGGCAGAAGCTCGCAGCCAAACATTACTACCGCCCGCGCGAGCCACAGCATGCCGCCCCTGAAGATGTGGCCCGGTTCGTGAACACCGACCTGCTCTCGATCGACGAGACGTTCGGCGGGTGGGCGAAGGTCCAGCCGGAGCATTTTGGCGACGGCGGCGTGTTCGACCGGATCTACAAGCCGGCTTGAGAACCCGGCCGAGCCTTTGGTTCATCTCGGTCCATGGCAAGAGGTGCTACCTCGCCATCAATACGGAGCGGCGTCATTGGATCGTCGTCAAGCCACCCGAATCGTAGGCGTTGGCACAGGGTTGGGCTTGCTGCCCTTCATCCGTGTGCGGCGCGCTCGTGCAGCAGTAGAGCTCCTGAACGTCTCCTACGATCCTACCCGTGAACTCTATCGGGAGATCAACGAGGCGTTCGCTGCTTCATGGGAGACTCAAACCAGCGAGCAGGTACTAATCCGGATGTCCCATGGTGGGTCCGGCAGGCAGGCTCGATCGGTGATCGGCGGTCTGGACGCGGATGTGGTGAGCCTGGCACTTGCCAGCCACATCGACGCCATTGCTGCCAACACCGGCAAGCTTCCCAGGGACTGGCAGGGCCGTCTGCCATACGGCAGCACGCCCTACACCTCGACGATCGTGTTCCTGGTCCGCAAGGGCAATCCCAAGGCCATCAAGGATTGGGGTGACCTGGTGAAGGATGACGTCAAGGTCATCACGCCCAACCCCAAGACGTCGGGTGGCGCCAGGTGGAACTATCTGGCTGCCTGGGGCTGGGCCCTGCGCCAACCGAGCGGCTCCGCCGATAGCGCACGGCAATATCTGAGCGAGTTGTTCCGGCGGGTTCCCGTGTTGGACGCCGGTGCCCGAGGCTCCACCACGACCTTTGCCCAGCGTCGACAGGGCGACGTCCTACTGGCCTGGGAGAATGAGGCTTATCTCAGCTTAGCCGAGTTCGGGGCCGACAAGTTCGACATCGTCGTGCCGTCGGTGAGCATCCTGGCAGAGCCCCCTGTGGCGCTGATAGATGGCAACGTTGATGCCAAGGGCACGCGCAAGGTAGCTGAAGCCTATCTGCAGTTCCTCTACTCGCCAGAGGGACAGAAGATCGTGGCGAAGAATTATTATCGCCCCCGTGAGCCACAGCATGCCGATCCGGCCGATATTTCTCATCTACCAAAGATCGATCTGTTCACGATCGAAGAAGTGTTTGGTGGCTGGGCGAAGGCGCAGCGGGAGCATTTCGATGACGGCGGGATCTTCGACGCAATCTATGCTGTAGGAAAGTAAGCAGATGCGGCGTACCGCACTGACGCTCGTTCGTGCACAACGTGACGTCCTGCCGGGCTTCGGGCCGGCGATGGGCGTGACGGTCACCTACCTCTCGCTGATCGTGCTCATCCCCCTGGCCGTCATGTTCCTGCGCAGCGTCGGCGACGGTTTCGGCCACTTCCTCGCCGTGGCGACCGACCAGCGCACGCTGGCCGCCTTGCGCCTGAGCTTCGGCGGGGCACTGATCGCCGCGCTGGTGAACCTAGTGATGGGATCGATCGTCGCCTGGGTCCTGGTGCGCTACCGTTTTCCGGGCAAGCGCCTGCTGGATGCGGCCGTCGACCTTCCCTTCGCCCTGCCCACCGCGGTAGCAGGCATCACCCTGACCGCCCTGTTCGCCAGCGATGGCTGGATCGGGCAACTGCTCAGCCCGCTAGGCATCGAGGTCGCCTTCACGCCGCTGGGCGTCATCGTCGCGATGGTCTTCATCGGCCTGCCGTTCGTGGTCCGGACGGTCGAGCCGGTGCTGGCGGACTTCGATCGTGAGGTGGAGGAAGCCGCCTCCACCCTGGGGGCCAGCCGGCTCCAGACGGTATGGCGCGTCATCCTGCCGAGCATCCTCCCGGCGGCGCTCACCGGCTTCGCCCTGGCCTTCGCCCGGGCCGTCGGCGAGTATGGCTCGATCATCTTCATCGCCGGCAACATGCCCTACCAGTCGGAGATCGCACCGCTGTTGATCGTGATCCGGCTGGAAGAGTTCGACTATGCCGGCGCTGCCACCATCGGCGTGGTGATGCTGCTGGGGTCGTTCACGCTGCTGCTGCTGATCAATCTGCTGCAGGCCTGGAGCAGGAGCTACGACCGAGGATGATCGCGAGCTTGCCCGATACCGCCGTGGCCACCATCACCCCCCACCGTCCGGCGCACGCCGAAGGGCGCATGGCCCGACGGATCCTGATCGGCATCACGGTCGTCTTCCTGTGCGGCTTCCTGATCCTGCCGCTCCTCGTTGTGTTCACCGAAGCGTTCCGGGAAGGCTGGCCCGCATTCCAGGAAGCGATCGTCGAGCCTGACGCCATGGGCGCCATCCGGCTGACCCTGCTGGTCGCGGCGATCGCCGTGCCGGTCAACCTCGTGTTCGGCCTGTGCGCCGCCTGGTCGATCGCGAAGTTCGACTTTTCCGGCAAGTCGGTGCTGATCACGCTGATCGACCTGCCGTTCTCGGTCTCGCCGGTGATCTCCGGGCTGGTCTGGGTGCTGCTGTTCGGGGCCAACGGCCTGTTCGGGCCGATGCTGGCGTCGATGGGGCTCAAGATCGTGTTCGCCGTGCCGGGCATCGTGCTGGCCACGATGTTCGTGACCTTTCCCTTCATCGCGCGCGAGCTCATCCCGCTGATGGCCGAGCAGGGGCGGGAAGCGGAGGAAGCCGCCCTGTCGCTGGGTGCCTCGGGCTGGCAGACCTTCCGCCGCGTGACCTTGCCGAACGTGAAATGGGGCCTGCTCTACGGCGTGCTCCTGTGCAACGCCCGGGCGATGGGCGAGTTCGGCGCGGTGTCGGTGGTGTCGGGCCATATCCGCGGCCTGACCAACACGATCCCGCTGCATGTCGAGATCCTCTACAACGAGTACCAGTCGGTGGCCGCCTTCGCGGTGGCGTCGCTGCTGGCCCTGCTGGGCCTGGCCACGCTCGTGATCAAGACCATCCTGGAATGGCGCTACGGCGCCGAGCTCGCCGCGACCCGGCGTCACTGACCAAGCAAGCCCCGGAGCTCTTCGCCATGACG
>NZ_DATAGQ010000019.1:0-8848 GCF_036263595.1 Geminicoccus sp.
CACGGGGCAGACCGGAGCGGGCCAGTGCGGCCGCGATCTCGTTCTCCAGCTCCGGATCGGCGAACTGGGCGGGAGAGAGGTTGATCCCGATGGTGGCGTCGGCGATCTCGCCGCGCCAGGTGGCCGCGTCCGCGCAGGCCCGCTGGACCGTCCATCGCCCGAGCGGCACGATCAGGCCGGTCTCCTCCGCGATCGGGATGAACTCCGCCGGCGAGACCGGCCCCAGCTCCGGGTCGGTCCAGCGCAGCAATGCCTCAAAGCCGGTGACATGATCCGACTTCAGGTCAATCTGCGGCTGGTAGTGCAACTGCAGGATCTGCTGTTCCAATGCCCGCCGTAGCGCCGCATCGATCTGATGCCGCCTGGCAAGCCGGTCGCTCATCCAGGGCTGGAAGCGCTGGTGGGTCGCATGCCCCAGCTTCTTTGCCTCGTAGAGAGCGACATCGGCCGCCTTCACGATGGCGTCGCAGTCGCGTCCGTCATCGGGCGACAAAGCGATGCCCAGCGATGCCGTCGCCATCACGACCATGTCCCCGACGCGGTATGGACGTGCAAGCTCGCCCAGGACCTTCCATGCCATGGACTGGACGCCTTGGGCAGTAGCGCATGAATCCTGCAACAGGATGCTGAACTCGTCGCCTCCGAGCCGGGCCACCAGCGCCGAATCCCCCACGCACTGGACGAGCCGATGCGACGCTTCGACCAGCAACCGATCCGCGGTGCCGTGCCCGTAGCTGTCGTTGATGTTCTTGAACCCGTCGAGATCGACCACCAGCCAAGCGAGCTTGCGGCTACCGTCAATGCACCTGGCTAGCCGCTCGAGAGCCACCCGGCGGTTCGGCAGGGCGGTCAGCGGGTCGTGATCGGCGAGAAAGCGGATCCGGGCATGCGACAGATGGCTCTCGGTGATGTCGCTGCCGACGCCACGAAACCCCAGGAACTGCCCGGTCGTGTCGAAGGAGGGCGTGCCGGCCAGCCGCAGCACAGCCTCGCCACCGTCCAGCCGCATCGTCCTGCAGGTGACGTCCCGGAATGCCATGCCGCTCGCCAGCGCTTCGCGCCAGGGCTGCCAAGCCGGCTCTTCCAGCCAATGCCGTGCCGTCGTCGCCGGCCCTTCGTAGAGGCATTTCAAGAGCTCGACGAGTCGGTCCGAGCACCAGACGAGCCGGCCCGCCTGGTCGGTCTCCCAGAGCCAATCGGAGGCGGCACCCGCGAACTCGCGGAATCGTTCCGACGCGGCGCGCGCCTCCCGTTCCGCCCGGCGCGCCACATGGCTCTCGACCGCCAGGGCCGAGGCCGCCAGAGCAGCGGTGATCAACAGGCCGATCAGCGCCAGGGCCTCCCTGCTCTGACGCACGCTCACCTCGCTGATCAGCTGGGACGACGCGTCATTGAACCACTTGGTCGCCTGGGCTGCCAAGTCCGTCAAGGATTCTGCCTGTGGTGCCAGAACGGCGAAGATCCGTTCGGCCGCCTCGGGTGCCGCTGGAAGGTCCGGATGCGTCCGAAGGATGGCCTCGGTCGTCCCGAGCGCGTCCTCCAGTTGGCGGATGATCCGGTCGACCTGGGTGGCAGTCGTCCTGCTGCCTTCGCCGCCGGCATGCAGATGAAGAACGGAAAGATACCGCTCCCGGTCCTCGCCGGTCTTCATGACATCGACCCGGCTGAAGAGGATGTCGAGCCGAAGATCAAGGGTAGCACGATCAAGATCGCCACCGCCCACGTGCTTGAGCAGTGCCAGCTGGAAATGCTGAAGCTCCAGGCGTGCCTGATAGATTGCCCAGGCGTCGGTAGTGCTCATCCGCGCAGCCTGGCGTATCTGGCCTTCAAGGGCGCCCAGGTGGACGATGGACATCACCGCGAATGCGATCATTGCAGTCAAGCTGCCGAGGATGAGCCCCGTGCGGAACGTGCGGGCGGAAATGCGCTGGCGGGACATCGGCTCCGCGTTCTTATGGGATCTCGATGGTCTGCAACTGCCAGATCGACAGGGACTGGGTGCTCGGCTCGTCCAGGTCGCGGCGCCGCGACCAGGGAAAGACGACCCACAATGGTCCCTTTTCACGGACGGGGATCGGCCGTCCACCGATCTCGAACGCGACCAGCGCCTCCTCGACCAGCGTCTCGACGGTGGTGCGCACGCTGTATTCGTTGAGGGCACGCAGCACGACATCCTCCCCCGCAAAGCCGAGGGCGGCGGACAGGTCCTTGAACGGCACGCCCGAGAATCGCAGTTCTCCCTCGCTCCACGGCGTCCTCGTCACCAGCTCCACGGTGCCGATCGCAGCCAGCGCCTTTTGATCGAGCGAAATGTCGCCGCCGCTGATCCTGCCCTTGATCCTGAGCTTGAATCCGGTCGGTGAAGCTGTCGCACTGGTGGCCGCCGGCAAGGCCGCCAGAGCCAACCGCAACAGATGTGATCGAGTGAGAAGCATAGCTTCCTCCTGAGCATGGGACGAGGTACGCACGGCAACCCCGGTGCCGGCAGGTGCGGCTTCATCCTGACCGCCCCCCCTTAACGAAGGGTTGACGTCCGCTCCCCTGCTCTAGATTTCTTCAGCGTTCCTCCGGTGCACCGCTTCCTGCGAGCCCTGATGCCGCGTCCAATCCATCGCCTCCCGCCGCTCAACGCCCTCAGATGCTTCGTCGTGGCGGCCAAGCATCTGAGCATCAGCCGGGCGGCCGAGGAGCTGTTCGTGACGCCCGCGGCGGTGAGCCAGCAGATCAAGCAGCTGGAGGATCATCTGGGCTGCCTCCTGTTCCGCCGGACCGCGCGCTCGCTGCTGCTCACCGACGAGGGCCAAGCCTGCCTGCCTGGCCTCGCCGACGGCTTCCAGAAGCTGGCGGACGCGCTGGACGAGATCGACCTGCTCCAGAAGGGCGGGGTCCTGAACGTTTCCGTAGCGCCCTCCTTTGCCGCCAAATGGCTGATGGGGCGACTGGAAGACTTCCAGGAGCAGTATCCTGAGATCGACGTCCGGATCTCCGCCTCCAACCAGATCGTGGACTTCTCCAGCGAGGACGTGGACTGCGCGATCCGCTACGGCGCCGGGCACTATCCAGGTCTGGAAACCGACCATCTGCTGTCGGAATCCATCGTTCCGGTGGCGGCCCCGGCCCTGGTGGCGCAGGCAGGGATCGGCACGCCGCAGGACCTGGTCGGGGTGCCCCTGCTGCACGACGATGGCCCGGAACGCGATGCGAGCTGCCCGGACTGGCCGATGTGGCTGAAGGCGGCGGGCGTCAGGGAGGCGGACGGCAAGCGCGGTCCCCGCTTCGACCAGTCGGCGCTGGTGCTGGAGGCGGCGGTTGCCGGACGAGGCGTGGCGCTGGCCAAGGCCAGGCTCGCCGAGCAGGACCTGGAGGCCGGCCGCCTCGTACGCCTGTTCGACGTGGAGCAGCCGCTGCGGTTCGCCTATTTCCTGGTCTGCCCAGCGCGCAAGGCCAAGCTCGCGAAGGTCGAAGCCTTCCGGACTTGGCTGGCCAGCCGCGCCAAGGAGACCGAGAACGGCGGGGGCCAGACAGCTCGCCAGGCAGCCAGTGCGGGCTGATCCGATCGGTGGCCGGTGACAAGCCTGCGAAACCCGGTTCGCCCGCTGGCCACGCTCCGAGTGACGTTCGGGCTTTCGCGCGACTACGAGCGGCGCACGGGCGGCTATGTGTACGACGTTCGCCTCTGCCGCGAGTTCGTCCGCCTCGGCCACGAGGTCGACTGGCAATGGCTGCCATCGGGCTTTCCCCAGCCGGACCGGCTGGCATGCGAGGCCACCGAGCGCTACCTCGCCACCCTGCCGGACGGCGCCATCTTCATGACCGACCAGCTGGTGAGCAGCGCTTTGCCGGACGTCATTGCGAGGCACGCGCGCCGGCTGCGAATCGTTCAGATCGTCCATCATCCACTGGCGCTGGAGCACGGGACGGCGGAGGACCTGGCGCTGGCGCGTGCGGCGGACGAGCGCCGCGCCCTGCGCCACGCCAGCCTGGTGATCTGCACCTCGACCATGACCGCCGAACTGCTGGAGCGCGACTACGCGGTCTCCCGGCCAAGGCTCCTGGTGGCACCGCCCGGCACGACCCCGGCACCGCCGGCCAAGGGTGGTCCCGGTCCTCTGGTGGATCTGCTCGCGGTGGGCGCGGTGGTGCCGCGCAAGGGTCATGACCGGCTCGTCGAGGCGCTGGGCCTGCTGGCCGGCCGGCCCTGGCGCCTGCGGATCGTCGGCAACCTCACCAGGGCGCCCGCCCATGTGCAGGTGGTGCGGGACCTGATCGCACGGCACGAGATTCAGGACCGGGTCGAACTGCTGGGCGAACTCGACGAGCCGGCCCTGGCCGACGCCTGGTCGGTGACCGACCTGTTCGTGTCGGCCTCTCACCTGGAGGGGCATGGGATGGCGCTGGCCGAGGCGGAAGCGCACGGGCTGCCGATCCTCGCCACGGCGGCGGGCGCGCCAGCGCGCTGGCTGGACCCGGAGGCCGCCCTTGTCGTCGCAACAAGCAGCCCGGCCTGCCTGGCCCCCGCCCTGGCGGCGCTGATCGACGATCCGGAACGCCGGTTGCGGATGCGGGCGGCGGCCATTCGGTCCAGCCTTTGCCGGCCCGGCTGGCAGGACTGCGCCCGAGCGGTCGAGGCAGCCCTTCATGCAATGCAGCCGGCCTTGGCTGCCCACACGCAGCCCTCGGTCCAGTCCCTGCATGGCGCGACAGGTTCCTCGTGAACATCGCCCATCATGCCATCTCGAGCCGGCAGGCACGCGAGGAGGGCATGGCTTTTGCCGCCACCTCGTGTAAGCGCAGGCCGTGATGACGAACGACGATATCGACATGGACTGGCTGCGCGAGGAACGCACGGGCGTTGCCGAGGCGGTGCTTTGCGCGCCCAAGTCCGACGCCCAGATCGAAGCGGTGCTGCGGCAGGCTCGCGCTGCACGCCGGCGCCTGCTGCTGACCCGGCTGGGGCCCAACCGCCTGGCGCGGCTGTCGGGCGAGGTGCGGGCAGGGCTCGACTACGACGCGCTTTCCCAGACGGGCGTCCTTGGCGGCCTGCCCTTCACGGACACGCCGCGCGTGGGTCTGGTAGCCGGTGGCAGCTCCGACCTGCCGGTGGTGGCCGAGGCGGCCAGGGTGCTGGCCTTCCACGGGCGCGGCAGCGAGCAGTTCGTGGATGTCGGCGTGGCCGGGCTCGACCGGCTGCTGCGCCGCCTGGATCAGCTGCGCCGGTTCGACGTGCTGATCGCCTTTGCCGGCATGGAGGGTGCGCTGTTCACGGTGCTGGCCGGGCTGGTCGAGGCGCCGGTGATCGCGGTGCCGACCTCGGCAGGCGTCGGGGTGGCCCAGGGCGGCCGCGTGGCGCTCCAGTCGGCCTTGAGCTCCTGCGCGCCCGGCGTGGTGGTGGTGAACGTCGACAGCGGCTTTGGCGCGGCATGCGCCGCCATCAAGTTCCTCCGCGTGGCCGACCGCACGATGGCGATGGAGCGGCCGCAAGGCTCGGCACACTGACGCGCAGGGCGCGTTAGGGCTTGCGTGCCCGGGTGCGACGCGTCCATTCGGGAGGCGGTGGACGCCCGGGAGATCGCCATGACCCAGCTGCGCGACGACGCGTTGGAATACCACGCCCGCCCGGTCGCGGGAAAACTCGAGGTCAGGGCCACCAAGCCGCTCTCGACGCAGCGCGACCTCTCGCTGGCCTACAGCCCGGGCGTGGCCGCGGCCTGCGAGGAAATCGCCGCCGATCCGCAGGCAGCCGCCCTCTACACCTCGCGCGGCAATCTCGTTGCGGTCGTCACCAACGGCACCGCCGTGCTGGGCCTGGGCGCCATCGGCGCCCTGGCATCCAAGCCGGTCATGGAAGGCAAGGCCGTCCTGTTCAAGAAGTTCGCCGGGATCGATGCGTTCGACATCGAGCTGGACGAGCTCGACCCGGACAAGCTTTGCGACATCGTGGCGGCGCTGGAGCCGACCTTCGGGGCGATCAACCTCGAGGACATCAAGGCCCCGGAGTGCTTCCACATCGAGAAGACGCTGCGGGAGCGCATGAAGATCCCGGTCTTCCATGACGACCAGCACGGCACCGCGATCATCGTCTCGGCCGCCATCGTCAATGCGCTGCACCTGGTCGGCAAGAGGATCGAGGATGTCCGGCTGGTGGCAAGCGGCGCCGGTGCCGCGGCACTGGCCTGCCTGGACCTGCTGCTGGCAATCGGGCTCAAGCGCGAGAACGTGACGGTCACCGACATCCTGGGCGTGGTCTACGAGGGTCGCACCGAGCTGATGGACCCGTGGAAGGCCAAGTGGGCGCGGCCGACCGAGGCGCGGGTGCTGGCGGACGCGATCCCGGGTGCGGACATCTTCCTGGGCCTGAGTGCCGCCAACGTGCTGAAGTTGGAGATGCTGGCATCCATGGCGCACCGGCCGATCGTGCTGGCGCTGGCCAACCCGAACCCGGAGATCCCCTACGAGCTGGCGAAGTCCGCGCGGCCGGACGCGATCGTGGCGACCGGGCGGAGCGACAACCCGAACCAGGTCAACAACGTCCTCTGCTTTCCCTACATCTTCCGCGGCGCCCTGGACGTGGGCGCGACCACGATCAACACCGAGATGGCGATCGCCTGCGTGCATGCCCTGGCGGAACTCGCGCGCGCGACGACGCCCGAGATGGTGCACCTGGCCTACCATACCGAGTACCTGGCGTTCGGACCGGAATACGTGATCCCCAAGCCGTTCGACCCGCGGCTGGTGGTCGACCTGCCGGTGGCCGTCGCCAAGGCGGCGATGGAGACCGGCGTGGCAACCCGGCCGATCGAGGATCTCGCCGCCTATCGCGCCAGCCTCAGCCAGAAGGTCTACAAGTCCGGCCTGATCATGCGGCCGCAGATCGCGCGGGCGAAGTCGTCCCCGCAGCGGCTCGTGTTCACCCATGGCGAGGAGGAGCGCATCCTGCGCGCCGTCCAGGTCGTGGTGGAGGAGCAGATCGCCCGGCCGATCCTGATCGGGCGGCCGGATGTCATCCAGAACCGGATCGAGCGCTACGGCCTGCGCCTGACGCTGGAAAGCGACGTCGACCTCGTCAATCCGAACTCGGATCCTCGCTACAACGACTATGTCGCCTTCTATCGCGACCAGATGGGAAGGCGTGGCGTCACGCCCCAGCTTGCCCGTGAGGTCGTGCGGACGAGCCCCACCGTCATCGCCGCCATCATGGTGGCACGCGGCGAGGCGGATGCGATGATCGCGGGACCGGTCGGCCGGTTCATCGACCATCTCAAGGATGTCCAGGACGTGATCGGGATGCGGCCCGACACGCGCGAGGCGTCGACCGTTCACGGCCTGCTCCTCGACCGTGGCCTCCTGTTCCTGGCCGACACCTATGTGAGCGTCGAGCAGACGGCGGAAACGATCGTCGAGACGACGCTGGCGGCCAGCCGGGCCATCGACCGGTTCGGCATCAAGCCCAAGGTGGCCCTGGTCAGCCACAGCAATTTCGGCAGCCGGGAATCCAAGGAGGTCAGGATGATGCGCGAGGCGCTGGCCATCATCCGCGAGCGCTCGCCCGGCCTCGAGATCGACGGCGAGATGCATGCAGACACGGCCCTTCTGCCTGCCCTGCGCGAGAAGATCCTGCCTGATTCGAACCTGGCCGGCGAAGCCAACCTCCTGATCATGCCAGGACTGGATGCCGCGCATATCGCCTACAGCCTGGTGCGTGCGGTCACCAACTGCGTATCGATCGGCCCGATCGTGCTGGGCCCGCGCCTGCCGGCCCATATCGTCACCCCGTCGGTGACGGCGCGAGGCATCACCAACATGGCGGCCATCGCCTGCGCCGAGGCCATCTCCCTGCGGCTTGGCGAGAGCGGATGAACGACGGCTCCGAGACCCGGTCGCCCGCGGCCTCGGGCATCGACGAGGAGGAGATCCGCGCCGTCGTGCAGGCGCTGGATCAGGACGATGGGCAGGCGGTGCTGGAGCTGTTCGCGCCGCTCCATCCGGCCGACCAGGCTGCCATGCTGCATGCGCTGTCCGACGACCAGCGCGATCGGGCGGTCGACCTGTCGGCGCCGGTGCTCGAGCCGGAAACGCTGAACTGGCTGGATTCCGAGGTCCGTGACGAGGTGATCGGCAGGCTGGGGCCGAAGGCGTCGGCGGCGATCCTGTCCGAGCTGGAATCGGACGACGTGGTCGAGATCATGGAGGATCTCGACCAGGACGACCGCGCGGCAATCCTGGGCGAGATGCCGGCTGCCGAGCGCTTCCAGGTCGAGCAGGCGCTGGCCTACCCCGACTACACCGCCGCCCGCCTCGTCCAGCGCGACAACGTCGTGGTGCCGGACTTCTGGACGGTGGGCCAGACGATCGACCACTGCCGCAACCGCAGCGACGACCTGCCGGACGAGTTCTGGGACATCCTGATCGTCGACCCCAAGATGCGGCCGGTCGGCCAGGTCCATGTCTCCGAGGTGCTTCGCTCCCAGCGCGACGTCACCATGAGTTCCTTGAAGCTCAAGGAGCTGTTCCTGATCAAGGCGAACACCGACCAGGAGGAGGTGGCCCGGCTGTTCCGCAAGTACGGCCTGGCCTCGGCCCCGGTCGTCGACAGCGCCGGCCGGCTGATGGGCATCGTGACGCTCGACGACATCGTTGAGGTCGTCGAGGAGGAGGCCGAGGACGACCTGCTCCGGCTGGGCGGGGTGGCGGACAGCGACCGGTTCGCCGGGCCCTGGGTCACGGCCCTGCACCGGCTGCCCTGGCTGGCGATCAACCTCGTCACCGCGGTGATCGCCTCGCTGGTGATCGGCGTGTTCGAGCAGTCCATCGAGAAGCTCACCGCGCTGGCCGTGCTGATGCCGATGGT
>NZ_DATAGQ010000020.1:0-22340 GCF_036263595.1 Geminicoccus sp.
ACCTTCGTCACCGCCTGCAGCTTTGCCAGGCACTACAGTGGCGGACGCCTTTCAAGGCCATCGGCGACGCCTGGAAGGACAACCCCTCCATCTTCAGAAGCGGCCCGCACCACCTCATCCCGGAACCAACCAACTAGGGAAGGTGGCGCTTGAACCAGTCGATCGTCCGCTGCCAGGCGAGCTTGGCGGCTGCCTCGTCGTAACGGGGCGTCGAATCGTTATGGAAGCCGTGGTTCACGCCCGGGTAGATGTAGGCCTCGTAGGTCTTGCCGTGCTCCTTGAGCGCCGCCTCATAAGCCGGCCAACCCTCGTTGATGCGCGTGTCCAGCTCGGCATAGTGGAGCAGCAAAGGTGCCTGGATGCGCGGCACGTCCGCCACCGGTGGCTGCCTGCCATAGAACGGCACGGCTGCGCCAAGCTCCGGATAGGCGACCGCGGCGGCATTGGCCACGCCGCCGCCGTAGCAAAAGCCGGTGATGCCGACCTTGGTGATGCGGTCGTCCTGCATCAGGAACTCGACCGCGGCGAAGAAGTCATTCATCAGCTTGGTCGGATCGACCTGCTGCTGGAGTTCGCGGCCCTTCTCGTCGTTGCCGGGATAGCCGCCCATGGACGTCAGGCCATCGGGGGCAAGTGCCACGAAGCCGGCCTTCGCCACGCGGCGCGCGACGTCCTCGATATAGGGATTGAGGCCTCTGTTCTCGTGCACGACCACCACGCCCGGCACGGGACCTGGTGCCGCGGCCGGGCGCACCATGTAAGCCCGCACCTCGCCATGACCTGCTGGTGATGGGTAGTCGATGTACGACGCGACGATGCCAGGATCGCTGGCCGCGACCTGTTGGGCGAGCGCGTAGTTCGGGCTGAGCGAGGCAAGGATGGCTGCTGCCGTCAGGCCGCCCACGGCAAAGCTGCCGGCGCGGTCCAGGAACTCCCGCTTCGTGATCTTGCCATGCGCGTAGAAGTCGTAGAGCTCCAGCAGCTCCTGCGGAAAATCTTTTGCAGTCAGGCGGGTCAATTCTTCCTCCCATTCCGTCGTCAGGGCGACTTGGAAAAGCCAGATCAGCCCGGCAGCGAGCTACGACGTCAGTCGTGCATGACGCGACGAGGTGGCGGCGTTCTTGCGCGCGCGTAGCGCATCCATGCTCCAGGGACCGCCGCCGGCAAATGCCAGATAGAGGAACACGAAGCAGTAGAGGATGGCGGCGTCACCGCCGTTCAGGACCGGAAAGAAGCTGCGCGGCGCATGCGCCATCCAGTAGGCGAAGGCCATCTCGCCCGAAAGGATGAAGGCGACCGGCCGGGTAAACAGGCCAAGAATCAAGAAGGCGCCCCCGATCAGCTCAAGCAGCCCCGCGATCCAGGACATCGACAGAAAGGCAGGCGGGTTCTCGTGGAGCGGGAAGCCCAGCAGCTTTTGCGTGCCATGCTCGAAGAAGATCAGTGCCGCAATGATACGCAGGATGCTCAGGACGCGGGGCGCCCAGATAGTATGGAGGTCGCCGGTGTTCATGTGTGTTCATCTCATGATGTTGGACGGATCTTGCACTAGAGGACGGCCTTGAGGCACCTGAGGATCTGTGTCTGCAAGACAATGGATCAGATCCATCTGTCGAAAGTTGCACCGACGGCAAGCCTTGTGACACTTCGTTACGTTTGCTGGCTGGGCGCTGGACGCAGCAAAGGCATAGTGCTGTCGCAAGGCGACCCCTGCCTCAACGCTCAAGTGATTCTGGCAGCACTGGGCCGATGCTGGCCGTAGAAATGGTGCGGACCGATGAGGGTGGGTCAGCTGGACTGGCCAGGAGAACGTCCATGACCACCAGGTTCGGATCGCGCTGCCGCACAACTTTGCATCTTGCCGCCATGTCGCTTCTGCTTGGGGCATCGATCAGGCCGGCAATGGCCCAGCAGTCGGGCGGCTTCGATCCAGCTGGGATGGCGCGCGGGGCGCTCGCCGAGCCGTTGGTGGGCGTTACCGCGGACGGAACACCACGGCTTGATCTTTACAGGATCGCTCCAACCGGTGTCTCGACGGCGCCAGTCGTCGAAGCGGCGCAAGACCTCCTCACGGCACTCGATCCCGAACAACAAGAGGCGATCCGCTTCCCCGTTGACGATGTTGCGTGGCGCAATTGGGCCAAAATCCATCGGTTTCTGCGGGAAGGCATCTCACTTGCAAGGATGACCATGGCCAGCGCGAGGCGGCCTACAGCCTCCTGCGCGCCTCGCTCAGCGCAAAAGGCTACAAGACGTCCCGTGACATCATGCGGCTCAACCACCATCTCGCCGAGCTCGTCTCGAACTTCGAGGAGTATGGCGAGCATCTCTACTGGTTCGCCATCTTCGGCGAACCTTCGGCCGACAAGCCCTGGGGATGGCAGATTGAAGGCCACCACCTGATCATCAACTACTTCGTTCTTGGCGACCAGATCGTGATGACGCCCACCTTCATGGGGTCGGAGCCGATTGCGGCCACCTCGGGCGACTATTCGGGTATCTCGATCCTCAAGCCGGAGCAGGATCTTGCGCTGGCCTTCATGCGCTCCCTGCCAGCCCAGCAGCAGGCGGTCACCCGGATCCGCCCGGACAAGAATCGCTCCGACAATGTCGCGGAGATGTTCAAGGACAACCTGGTCATCCCCTTCGAAGGTCTTGCGGCAGCGCAGATGAGCCCGCCGCACCGCGATGCACTCATGGAGCTGATCGGCCTTTATGTCGGGAACATGCGTGAGGGCCACGCCACGGTGCGGATGGACGAGGTGCATGCCCACCTGGGCGAGACGCGCTTCGTATGGATCGACGAGATCGGCGAGGATGCCGTCTTCTACTACCGCATCCATAGTCCGGTCATCCTGATCGAGTTCGACCATCAGGGGCCGATTGCTCTCGCAGGACCAAGGGACGTGCCGACACGTCGTCACGTCCACACCGTCGTAAGAACGCCCAATGGTGGTGACTACGGCATCGACCTGCTTCGGCGCCACCACCTCGCTCACGACCACCAAGCTAGGGGCCGTTAGCTCCTGAATTCTGTTCCCGTCTGTTATGTTGTGAGCAGCAGATGGTGGATCGGATGGCGCGCGTGCTGAGTGATCCGCAGTGGGTAGTACTGGCGCCGCTGATCGAGGCGTGCCGTCCGCACCACAAGACCCAGCATCACGACCTGCGGCGCACCATCGAGGCAATCATCTGGCGCTCTCAGAACAGTGCCAGGTGGCGGAGCCTGCCGGCCGGGTTCGGGCCCCGTTCAGGTCTGCTGACCTGAACACCTATGGTGATGGATGATCCGCCTCCTGACAGATCATGATGGATGGCGGTGCAGACCTTCATCCGCCCTCGGCGGCCTGCTGGCCGCCGCTCCGCTGGAGATCGGATCAGCCGTCTGCTGACGGCTGATGGAGCCGCCTGGGCGTGTGGGAGCGGCTGCTGGGCATGGCGCAGGAACGGGACGTGCAACTCGGCATGACCTTTCTGGACGGCAGCAACATCCGTGCGCACCAGAAGGCAGCAGGAGCTGCCCAAAAGGGGGCGACAGAACTCGACCTCCTGCGGGTGAGGCACTTGGTCGATCTCGTGGCGGCCTGTCAGCTGTGCTGACATCCCGCCGGGGGATCGGGCTCTAGCCCGATGGCACCAAGGCCTGCCTGATCGCGGATGGCTCCGGCCGCTTGGCCGTAGCCTCACTCAATCCGAGGCTGCCGCGAAGATGCTCCGATCGGAGCTCTGCCGCCTTCTCACGAGTGACGTCCCCGGAATACGCCACGGGTGAGCCGAGGTAGCTGAGAAGCTCTTTTGCCTCCTTGCGGTGGAGAGACTTCGACTTTGCGCCTTTTCCTTCCTCATCCTTCAGCCAGGATGCGACCAGATCTGCGATAGGCTGCCCCTCGCTGAAGACGATGGTGTGATACCGTTCTGCGACGTCCCAGCCGAGCTTCTCCTCGATCTCCTGGTGCGCAACGACAAAGGAAAGGTCGTAGTCTGACGGTCCATTATCTCCCAGCTCGTCGCTCCATTGCCCCGGCCGGGCAGACGCTTGCCTCACGTGATCACGCATCTTCATCGCGTCCCGCAGTGCCTCCACCTTGGGATCAGGAGCCTGTAGATCGCCTCGTGGAGCACTGCCCGGACAGGCTGGAGAAGCCGCTTGGCGTCCTTGAGGTCACCAGTGCGCAGGATTCGTTCGAGCAGCTGACGGCCTACTCGGTCCCTGAGCGCTTTTGGAACGGCCATGAAGGCGTCGTAGGTGTTGTCGACCTTGCGGAGGCCGGAGGAAGTGCCCGAGGTGGTCTGGAGGGATGGACGGACGCCGACGCCTAGTCGTTGCTCGCGGTCTCAGAGCGACCTCTTGGGCTTCTGGACGAGTGCCGCTTCATCGACAGAATTCAGCCGCATACCGGGGTAAGGACTGGGATCACCATCGCGTATTCATGGCCCATTTATACCTTAACGGCTTAATGCGGATGGTGGAGAATCCCACTGCTTCCGCCAGGAATCTTCAGCCAAACACTCACCAGGCTGTCGCCAGTTGGCGCCGTTCTGGCTGCACCGGATGATTGGCCCGGCCGGTGCGTCGCAGATCCTGATGATGGCTTCCACGGCGGCCAGCGCAGCTTGATCAACGGCTCCGGGACTGCTCGCCGCGCACCGGCCAGCAAGTCTGTCGTCTGCCATTCCATCCGCTGTCCAGGTCGCCGATCGGCAAGGCAGGCCGATGCCATGGGTCCATGGGAGGCGCGATCTCCAGACGGATCCGCATCATGGAGGGCGGCGCGAAGCATCATACGCCCTGGACGACGGATGCACGTCAAGTTGAGGACGCGTCTGGCTTGACGGCGCGTGGGCATTCGGCTTTCGACATGGTCCTGATCCACACTGTCTCCTCTTGGCACGATGGTGTGGCCGGAACGGGATGGCGCGGGCTGTCGTCTCCTCTTTCGGGCAGGCTGAGGCAACGATGGACGATCCCATTCTGTTCGTGGCGGTCGGCGGATTTGATCGGTCGCTGGTGGTCGCCGAAGCCCTGGTCTACTCGATCTCCATCCTTCCAACCGGGCTGATTGTGGCGGGTGCGCCAGATCTGTCTGCCTTGCTGCGGGCAACCACGGGCGGCTACCTGATCTATCTCGTGATGCGGCTCTGGCGCAGGATCCGCGAGCAGTGCTTGGCCGCGTCGGCGCCCTCGGCCGTGCAGGTGCACACAACCACGCTCCCGAACCGCAAGGCGATCCCGTTCGCGCTGCAGGTCCTGCCATTCGGGTCCGCCCATCGCTGGAGCTGCTTCCTGACCATCCTTCCGCTCCTGGCCGTCATCTCGCCGGTACGGATCGCGGCCGCCGTCGTGCTGGGTGGAGCTGCCCGGCAACGCGGCCGCATCGCCTTGATCCCGCTGCCGAGTGCTGCAATCCACGGCTTTCTCTGCCTCGCGCTGTTCGCCATGCCGTTCGTCCGATAGGGCCGGCAGCCAGCTATGTCCGAGATGCACCACGTCCGAACGTCCGAGACCGGCCAGCCACAGATGGCCGCGGCAAGACCGGCAGACGTCGCCATCTGGACGATGCGTCTCGATCAGCCGGACACGGAGATCGCCCGACTTGAACGCCTGCTGGACGACCATGAGCGGGATCGAGTGGGATCGTTCGCCTACGCGGACGATCAGCGCCGCTTCATGGTCGCGCACGGCGGGCTGCGACTGGTGCTTGCCCATCACCTCGCCGGGCCGCCCTCGCTGCCACTAGCCATTGGTCGTCATGGCAAGCCGCACGTGGCCGTTCGCGGCAGCCGGCTCGAGTTCAGCCTTGCCCATGCCGGCGAACTGGCTCTGATCGGCGTCGGCGACGGCATCGCGGTCGGCGTGGACCTGGAGCCGGTCCGGCACCTGCCGGATCTGGCCGCGCTTGCCGGGCATGTGCTCTCGCCGGCCGAGGCCGCCACGCTGGCGCGCCTGCCCCCCGACCGGCACGCCCTTGCCTTCTTCACCTTCTGGACTCGTAAGGAAGCCGTCCTGAAAGCCTGTGGCCTCGGCCTGTCGGTCGAGCCGGCGACCATCACGGTCGGTCTGCACCGGTACCGCATGTCCGATCGTAGGCTTGGCACCTGGCATGTCCGAAACATCGAGCCGGCGCCAGGCTATGTCGGCGCCGTGGCCGCATCCGACAAGTTCTGTTGCATTGTACACCAAGCTGACGCCATGCTCGATCCTGCCCTGCCCGAATGAAGGGGGGTCGCCTGATGCCGGACAACCGCGTGCGCAAGACCTATGACATCGCGATCGCGGGCAGTGCCATCGCGAGTTCCATCCTGGGCATGATCCTGGCAAAGCACGGTCTCAGCGTTGTGCTGATCGAAAAGGACCAGCACCCGCAGTTCGCGATCGGCGAATCGACGATCCCGCAGACCTCCTTGTTGATCAAGTCGATGGCGCTGCGCCATGGGATCCCCGAGCTCGACCGGATCACCTCCTTTGAGGAGATCAACCGTACGATCACCCGGACCTGCGGAAAGAAGAGCAATTTCGGGTTCCTGTTCGAGCGCCCGGGCAGGCACCACAACCCGCAGGAATGCCATCAGCTAGGTGTGGCGCGGGCGAACTTCTCGGAAAGCCATCTCTATCGGCAGGACATCGACGCGTACCTCCTGCAGACAGCGATTCGCTACGGTTGCAAGGTCCATCAGAAGACCGCCATCAGGGACCTGCAGTTCGATGCCGACGGGGTCACCGTCAGCACCGACCGTGACATCGACTTTCGCGTACAGTGCTTCGTCGACGGCAGCGGCTATGCCTCGTTCCTCGCGAAGAAACTGGGGGTGCGCGACCAGGATCCCCAGGTCACGATCGAGTCTCGTACGCTGTTCACCCACATGATCGACGTGCGGCCGTTCGACGACTGTCTGGCGCCGGAGGCACCTCGGCCGCCGCTGGCTGCCTGGCACCAGGGAACGCTGCACCACATCTTCCGCGAGGGCTGGATGTGGGTGATTCCATTCAACAACCATCCCGAGCATACGAACCCGATCGTCAGCGTCGGCCTCCAGCTCGACCCTCGCCGGCGCCCGAAGCCGGCGGGCGACCCGCTCGACGAGTTCAAGACGCTGATCGCCGACTACCCGGACGTCCAGGCGCAGTTCGCGGATGCGAAGCCCGTCCGCGAATGGGTCACCTCCGGCCGGCTGCAGTACACGTCGCGCACCAATGTCGGCGACCGCTGGTGCCTGCTTTCCCATTCCTCCGGCTTCGTCGATCCCCTGTTCTCACGTGGCCTGTCCAACTCCATGGAGGTCGTGAGCCTCATGGCGGAGTTGCTGCTCCAAGGAGCCAGGAATGGCGATTTCTCCGCTGAGCGGCTGCAGCCCTTGGAGCTGCTGCAGCGGGAGACCCTGGCCTGGAACGACCGCCTCGTCCACGGCGCCTACACGTCGTTCCGCAGTTTCGACCTCTGGAACACCTGGTTCCGCTTCTGGGGCCTGAGCCAGACCTATGGCGTGCTGCGGCTGGCAAAGGCCTTCATGGAGTTCGAGCGCACCGGCAAGAGCGAGGCTTTCCAGCATCTCGACCGGCCGGCCGTGCCGGGTGCGCTCACCCCCGACCATCCCAAGGTGGCCGAGCGGATGCGCGAGGCCTACGGGCTGATGGCGCGGGTCGCGCGTAACGAGATGCATGAGGAGGAGGCGATCGATCAGATCTTCGACATCTATCGTGGGCTTGGACCTCTGCCGCCGAACTTCGACTATGCCGATCCATCCGCGCATTTCGGCCGCCTGGGCATCACGGCCCTGCTGGAGACCGACCACTGGTTGATCGAGCAGTTGCGCGCGGCGGCTTGATGGCGCCTGCAACCAACCGGATGGCTCGGCTGCCCACGTGAAGTTTCTTCGTCTCCTGCTGGAGCAGGCCGGACCGGATCGCCTGCGGATCGTGGTGTGCACGATCGCCGCCGGCGTCGCGATGGGCTTGGTCATGACGGTGATCAACACGGTCACCGAATACCAAAAGCAGGTTTCGGCCCAGATCACGCTGCTCGGGATCTTCGTTCTTTCCTGCGCAGTCTTCCTGACCTGCAAGAGTTTCGCACTCAGTGCCACGTCGCGGACGATCGAGACGATGCTCGACCGCACAAGGACGCGCATCGCCGACAAGGTCAGGCGCGCCCGGCTGACCGAGTTCGAGCAGATCAGTACGGAGCTTCAGGTCGTCCTGCCGCGCGACACCCAGATCCTTTCCGAGGCCGGCACCATCATCGTGCATGGCGCGTCGTCGGCGATGATGCTGCTGTGCTCGGCCCTTTATGTGGCGTCGCTGTCGATCTACGCCTTCCTGATCACGGCCGCCCTGTTCGGCAGCGCCGTCTACTTCTACCGCCAGAGCCAGCTGCACAGTGCGACGATCCTGCGCCGTGCCGGCATGGCGGACATGGAGTTCTACAGCGCGTTCAGCCATCTGCTGGGCGGTTTCAAGGAGGTCAAGCTCAACACGGCGCGCAGCGCCGATCTGTACGACAACTACCTGGTGCGCCGCTCCGAGATGGCGCACCGCTACCGCGTCGAGTCGGCCCGCCGGTTCAACAACGGCGCCAACATCACGAACGTCTTCTTCTACCTGCTCATGGGCACCCTCGTGTTCGGGCTGCCCGACAATCTCGAGACGTCGCAGATTGCGGCGAAAGTTATCAACGTCATCATCTTCGTGGGCTCGGCAATCGAGATCGTGCTGCGCGCGCGAGCTCGTCGTCGCCATGCTCGGCATTCTCAAGGCCGGCGCTGCCTATGTCCCGATCGACCCCGGCTATCCGATGGCACGGGCGCGCTACATGCTGGACGAGACCGGCGCTGCAGCGCTGGTGGTCGCCAGCACGGCCGATGCCGATGGGCTGGCTGGAGATGGCTGTCCACTGCTCGTGCTCGACGATATGGCTGAAGCCAGCGAGCGGCCGTCCCGGCACAAGCCGGATCCGCATGGCCTCGCTTATGTCTGCTTCACCTCCGGCACGACCGGCACGCCCAAGGGCGTTCTGGTCGAGCAGAGGGCGGTCGTCCGTCTCGTGGTCGGCAGCGACTTCATCCGCATCCGGGAAGGCGGGCGAGTGGCGCTCGCCTCCAATGCCGTGTTCGACGCGATCACGCTGGAGATCTGGGGCGCCTTGCTGAACGGCGCGACGCTGGTCGTCCTAGCCAATGACACGCTGCTCGATCCGGAGGCCCTGGCGACCGAGCTCGTGGCCGAACGGGTCGACGTACTCTGGCTGACCGCCGCACTGTTCGACCAGCTAGCAGGCCAGCGTCCGGACATGTTCCGCTGCCTCGACTATCTGCTGGTCGGCGGCGGTGCCCTCAACCCGGCGATGATCCGTGCCGTCCTGAAATGCCCGGCCGGGTCGCCCCGGCACCTCGTGAACGGCTACGGTCCCACCGAGAACACCACCTTCTCGACCTGCCATCTGATCGGCTCGGTGGCGGACGGCACCCGGTCGATCCCGATCGGGCGACCAATCGCCAACTCGACCGCCTACGTTCTCGATCCGACCGGCATGCCCGTGCCGCCCGGCGTCGCAGGCGAGCTGCATGTCGGCGGCGACGGCTTGGCCCGCGGCTATCTGAACGACCCTGGGCTGACCACACAGCGCTTCGCGCTGCGTGAGCTTCGCCATCCCGGGGTCACGGAGAGGGTCGAAGCACGGCTCTACGCCACCGGCGACCTGGTACGCTGGCAGGACGACGGCACCTTGGATTTCCTCGGCAGGATCGACCGGCAGCTGAAGCTGCACGGGTTCCGGGTCGAGCCCGGCGAGATCGAGGCCGCGATCACTGCGCATCCGGCAGTCATCCAGGCGGCCGTGCGCCCGATCGACACTGACGGCCATGTCCGGCTGGGCGGCTGGTACGCCTGCCGGCCGGACACCGAACTCGCCGTCCCCGACTTGCGCCGTCACCTGGAGGGCTGCCTGCCCGCCTATATGGTCCCGGCATTTCTGGTGCACATGCCGCACCTGCCCACCAAGGCCAGCGGCAAGATCGATTTCGGCGCGCTGCCGCCACCAGTAGCGGCAGAAACACAGCAGTCCACCGGCGACGCCGGCGTCGCCAAGCGTCTGCTCGCGATCTGGCGCCATGTCCTGCGCAACGACGCCGTGGGCCTGGCGGACGATTTCTTCGCTGTCGGCGGCGATTCGATCCTGTCGATCCAGGTTGTGGCCAGAGCGCGCGAGCAGGGCCTGCAGCTGGCGCCACGCGACATCTTCCAGGCGCGCACGGTCGAGCGCCTGGCGGCACGCACGACCTTGGACATTCCAGGTGGATCCGGTCCGGCCCCCACGCCCTCCGGCCCGCCGCCGCTCACGCCAATCCAACATTGGTTCTTCGGTCTGGGCCTGCCGGCCCCGCACCATTTCAATCAGGCTTTCCTGCTAGTTCCACCGCATGCGGTCACGCCCGAGCGGCTGGCGCACGCGCTGGGCTGCCTGATCGCCCGCCACGATGCGCTGCGCATGCGATACCGGCGCAATGCCGGGGAACACTGGAAGCAGGCACCTGCCGACGCTGTCACGCCCACTGTGAGGAGCTGGTGTCTCGCAGCCGCCGACGAGGCGGCCCTCCAGGAGCAACTCACGGCGTGGCAGGCAAGCTTCGACCTTGAACAAGGCCGACTGCTCGCGGCCGGCCTGGTCCAAGGCCACCCCGACGGCCGTCAGCGCATCCTGCTGGCCGTCCATCACCTGGCGGTCGACATCGTCTCCTGGCGCATCCTGCTCGACGAGCTGGTAAGGCTGGTGGACGATCCCACGGGAACTCTCCCTCCAGCCGGGGCCAGCTTTGGCAGCTGGGCTCACGCAGTCTCGGCCTTCGCTCATGCGCCGGAGACAGTGGCTTCGCTCGGTCACTGGCGGGCGGCACTTTGGCCCGCGGCCATGCTTCCCATCGGCCCCAGCGATCGGTGGACGGGAACGGTCATCGGCCGTCTTGATCGGGAGAGCACGACCGGCCTGCTTCAGCAATCTGCCCACGCCTATGGAACGAGGGTCCATGAACTGATCCTGGCAGCCCTCGTTCCGGCGATCGCCGCAGCTTGCGGCGGCGATCGCAGCGTGGCGCTCCTCCTTGAAGGCCACGGACGCGAGGAGGCTGTCGGGCTCGACGTCTCGGCGACGGTCGGCTGGTTCACGAGCCGCTTTCCGGTCCGTTTCGAACTCCCGGACGAGCCGGCCGATGATCCCGGCCGAGTCATCGTCGCCATCAAGGAACAGCTCCGCGGCGTACCGCACAACGGTCTGAGCTATGGCGTGCTCCGTGAACTCGCTGGCAAGCTTGCGGGAGCCGAGCCGGAGATCACCTTCAACTATCTGGGCCAGCTCGACGGGCTGGCTGCAGCCGGCTGGGAGATGGCACCCGAGCCGCCGGGGCTGATGGTGGCGCCGCAGAACCCGGCCACGAGCCGACTCGACGTTACCGCGTTCGTTGCCGGTGGCGTCTTCGAGGTGCGGCTGACGGCGGGCGACCCGGGCCTGCCCGCGGGCTGGGCCGATGGGCTCGCCACCGGTTTCCTGGACCGTTTGCGCCGGGTGGCCGACCATTGCGGCCGCCAGACATCCAGGCGCGTGACGCCTGCGGACTTCCCCGCTGCAGGGCTCCCGGCGGAGGAGCTGGCCAGCCTCGTTGAAGGCGACCGTGGCCTGCCCGTCGGCATCTACCGGCTGACGCCCCTGCAGGAAGGCCTTCTGTTCCACGCCCTCCACAGCCCGGCATCGGATCAGTACGTCGTGCAGTTCGACTGGCGTTGCGCCGCGCCAATCGAACCCGAGGCGCTGCGCCTTGCATGGCAGGAGCTGGTGATGGCGCATGACGTCCTGCGCACCCGGTTCGCCTGGCGCGGGCTCAGCCATCCCGTGCAGGTCGTCCATGCGGCCGGTCTCTTGTCGTGGCGCTTGGCCGATCTCACGGAGCTTCCCGACAAAGCCGCGGAGGCGGCGGCTATCGAAGCAGAGCGACTGGCCGAGCGGACGACCGGGTTCGACCTGGAACGGACGGGCGCCATGCGGGTAGCCCTCCTGCGCCTGGCATCGGACAGCTGGGTGATGCTCTGGACCCATCATCACATCCTGCTGGACGGCTGGTGCGTCCCGCTCCTGCTCGACGAGCTCGGTCGCCGGTACGAGGCCATCCGGCAAGGGCAACCTGCGACGCCAGTACCGGCACCACCATCCTATGGCAGCTATGTCGCTTGGCTGCGCCGACAGGACGCCGAACAGGCGCGGACGTTCTGGCGTGAACGCCTGCGCGGGTTCTCGCTTCCCACCGATATCCCAATCCGGCGCCCAGGCGGCGTGTCCAGGGGCCATCAGCCGGTGACGGCACTCGGCTCGCATAAGGGCCAGCTCGACCAGCGGACGACGAGACGACTGGAGCAGCTGGCGAGAAGCGAGGGCGTCACCCTCAATGCCGCCGTCCAGCTGGCCTGGGGCTGCCTGCTCGCCGCCTATGCCGGTGGCAGCCGCGAGGTTCTGTTCAGCACGATCGTCTCCGGCCGCGCCAATACCTTCCCCGGCATCGACCGGGTCATCGGCCTCGTCGCGAACATCGTCCCCGTGCGCGTGTCGCTGGAACCAGGCATCACCGTGGCGGCGGCCCTGCGCGACATGCATGCCTGGGTCGAGGCGGGAAGCGATCACAGCCACCTCTCGCTCGCCGAGATCCAGGCCGTGAGCGACATGCCGCCCGAAACGGCCCTGTTCGACAGCGTCACCGTGTTCGAGAACTATCCCTCCGCCGGGGCATCCGTCGGTCCACTCGGCGCCGGGGCTGCCACCGTCCACGACAAGACCAACTTCCCGCTACTGCTGATGGTCATGCCGGGCGAGGCGCTGACCTTCACGCTGCAGTACGATGCCGACCAGTTCGAGGCGTCGGCGATCGCTACCCTCATGGGCCATCTCGTCCATCTCGCGACGACATTGGCAGCCGACGCGAGCCAACCGGTCGACCGGTTGGAGCTGGTTGCGCCGAGCGAACGGGAATGGCTGCTTGCGCAGTGCAATGCGACCGACCATTCCATCGACCCCGCCGCCACCGCAAACGCGCTGCTGGACGCGCAGGTCGGGCGGACACCCGATGCCGTGGCGGTCGAGGACGATGCCGGCCGAACGCTGACCTATGCGGCACTGGATGCCGCCGCCAACCGGCTGGCGCACCGGTTGCGCGCGCAACATGCAGCCGACCTGGCTCGGCCACTCGTCCCCGACACGCGGATCGGCCTGTGCCTGGAACGCGGCCTTGGCCTGATCACGGCGATCCTGGCGGTGCTGAAGGCCAGCGGCGCCTATGTCGCACTCGATCCGGACCATCCGGATGAGCGCTTGGCCTTCATGGCACAGGACAGCGATTGCGCGCTGATCGTCAGCACGAGCGAACTTTCCGGCAAGGTGTGCACCATTCCGGGGGCACGCCTTGTGCTGCTCGACGACACGACGGCGGAGCAAGGTCCTGCGGAGCGAACAGTACCGGCGCCAGGACCGGGCGACCTCGCCTATGTCCTCTATACCTCGGGTTCGACCGGCCGGCCCAAGGGCGCGATGATCGAGCATCGCAGCCTGGTGAACCGCATCCTCTGGATGCAGGCGACCTATCCCCTGGGACCCGACGACCGGGTGCTGCAGAAGACCCCCTTCTCGTTCGACGTCTCGGTATGGGAATTCTTCTGGCCGCTGATGGTAGGCGTCCGCCTGGTGTTCGCCCGGCCGGGCGGCCACAAGGACCCGGCTTATCTTGCGCGCCTGATCAAGGACCGATGCATCACCACGCTGCACTTCGTGCCGTCGATGCTGCGCGTCTTCCTGGAGGTCGTCGATGTTGCCAGGCTCGGCAGCCTGCGGCGCATCTTCTGCAGCGGCGAGGCGCTTTCCTCCGAGCTGCCGCGGCAGGTACTCAACGCGCTGCCCGCGGCAGAGCTGCACAACCTGTACGGGCCGACGGAAGCTACGGTCGATGTGAGCGAGCATGCCTGCAGCACGAACGAACCCGGCAACATCGTGCCAATCGGCCGCCCGGTCTGGAACACCCAGCTCCATGTCCTGGACACGCGGATGCGCCTCCTGCCGCCCGGCCTGCCAGGCGAACTGTGGATCGGCGGCGTGCAGGTCGGACGCGGCTATCTGAATCGACCGGAACTCACCGCCGATCGGTTCGTACCCAACCCGTTCGGCCCCGGCCGGCTCTACCGTACCGGCGACTTGGTGCGCCGTCGGCCAGACGGCATTCTCGACTATCTCGGTCGCACCGACTTCCAGGTGAAGGTGCGCGGGGTACGGATCGAGCTGGGGGAAATCGAGGCGGCACTCGAAAGCGTCCCAGGCATCCGCCAGGCGCTGGTGCTAGCGCGGCCGCATCGTGGCGAGACGGAGCTGGTGGCCTATCTGGCCGCAGCTGCGGACGCACCCGATCAGGCCGCCATTCGGGCTGCCCTCAGCCGGATCTTGCCCGAGGCGATGGTGCCGGCACGGTTGGTGCGACTCGAGCGGCTGCCACTCAATAGTTCCGGCAAGGTCGACCGGGCAGCGCTGCCTGCGGTGGACGGGGACGTCGCGCTGCCGTCTGATCCGGCAATCGGACCGGCCGGCACCATCGAGGCTGCCCTGGTCGACATCTTCGCCGAGATCCTGGGCAGGCCCATCGAACCGGCCGACGATTTCTTCGCACATGGCGGCCACTCGCTGCACGCGGTGCGGGTGGTGGCAAGGATCATCCAGCGGCTCGGCGCAGAGGTCCCGCTGGCAGCCCTGTTCGAGCACCGGACGGCATCCGCTCTGGCCCCGATGGTCGCCGCCGCAGTGACTCCAGCCTCGTCGCCTGTTCCGACTGCGGATCGCAGCCATAAGTTGCCTGCGTCGTTCGCGCAGGAGCGGTTGTGGTTCCTCGACCGGGTGATCACGGACCGGGCTACCTACAACGTTCCATTGGCGCTGCGGATCGAGGGGAGGCTGGATATCGGCGCCCTGTCCTTAGCACTCGATGGGCTTGCAGCCGACCACGAGATCCTGCGCACCCGGCTGGTCGCCGATGATGGGCAGTTGCGCCAGGAGATCGAGCCATCCTTCTCCCTGCCGCTCTCGCTGGAGACGGTTCCGCCAGCTCGCCTTGGCGAGCGCTTGGCAAGCCTGGCAAGGCAGCCCTTCGACCTCGAAGCCGGGCCCATGATCCGCGCGCACCTGCTCCGCCTGGGTCCGCTCCACCACGTCCTGCTCCTGAACCAGCATCATGCGATCACGGACGGCTGGTCGCTGGCCCTCTTGCTGCGCGAGTTGGGCACCCGCTATCGGTCAGCATTGAATGGCGATGACACAAGCCCGGCGATGGTGCCGGTGGCCCAGTATGCGGACATCGCTGCGTGGGAACGGCAGCAGCTGGTGGCTGGCCGCGAGGATGCACAAGTCACCTTCTGGCGTCAGCAGCTTCGGGATGCGGCCACCCTCGACCTGCCAGCCGACCTGCCGCGCCCGCCAGCCATGACGCAGCGAGGTGCGACCGTCTCCTTCGCCCTGCCGGCCGGGCTGACGAACCAGTTGCATCGGATCGCTGCCGAGCGAGGCGCCACCCTGTTCACGGTGCTACTGACGGCGTTCGATATATTGCTGGCGCGATGGACCGGGACGTCGGACCTGCTCGTCGCGACGCCCGTGGCGAATCGCTCGCATCCGGCGCAGATGGACGCGCTCGGCCTGTTCGTGAACACGGTAGCGCTGCGGGCACGATTGGACCGGCCGGATGCGCCGTTCATCGAGCTGCTCGCGACGGTCGGGCGGGCCGCGGCCGATGCCTTCGTCCATCAGGCGTTGCCGTTCGACCGGGTGCTGGACGCCCTGGCTGTCCCGCGCGACCCGAGCCGGCCGCCGCTCACGCCGGTCATGTTCATCCTGCAGAACGCTGGTGATCTCGACAGCTTCGCGGGCCCCGGCCTGTCGGTCGAGCGCCTGCCCGTCGGGACTGCCACCGCAAAGTTCGAGTTGACCCTGTCGATCGAGCAGCACGGCGGCGTGCTGGAAGGAACGTTTGAATACGCACTGGACCTGTTCCAGGCGGCAACGATCGAGCGGTTGGCCCAGGCTTACACCAGGCTCCTGCATGCTCTGGCGGACGATCCAACGTTGCCGATTGCACGGTTGAAGGCGGCGACCGACTTGAGCCCGGGACTCGGCAGCCACTCGCAGGAAATCATCGTTGCACCGGCAGACAGGCCGCCATCCCGGCCCATGGGCCGATCGGTGAACATGCGTGCGCTGGTCGCTTCGATCTGGTGCGAGGTGCTGGGCCGCCCCAGCGTCGGCCACGACGAGAATTCTTCGACTTGGGCGGCACCTCGCTCGGCATCATGCGCGTGCAGGCGCGGCTGGAAAGCACACTCGGCCGTGATGTGCCGGTGCTGGAGCTCTTCGGCCATCCGACAGTTGCCCGGCTGGCGGCTTGGCTCGAAGGCGAGGGTAAGGCGGTCACGATGCCAGTCGTGCAGCCGCGCCGGACGCGACGGCGCGATCTGGCCAGACCATGAAGGCGGACGCCATCGCGATCGTCGGCGTGGCCGGCCGGTTCCCCGGTGCCGACGACGTCTTCTCGTTCTGGCGCAATCTGGCCGCAGGCACCGAGTGCATCGACCGCATCGAGGAAGATGCGTTGGCCGGACCATCTCCGGACGGAGCGCACCGTGTCCCCGCCAAGGGCATCGTGGCCGACGCCGACTGCTTCGACGCCGAGTTCTTTGGCTTCAGCCCCCGTGCCGCGGCGCTGCTCGACCCGCAGCAACGCCTTTTTCTGGAATGCGCCTGGCATGCGCTCGAAGACGCCGGCAGCTGGCGCGAGACCGCCGGCGAGCGGATCGGGGTATTTGCCGGAATCTCGACGATCAGCAGCTACTACCACAGCCATCTGCTGGCCAATGCCGCCGCCACGGCCGGCGACGATCCCTTCCAGATGATGCTGTCCAACCAGCCAAGCGGCGTGGCCAACCTCCTCTCTTACCGGTTGGGTCTCACCGGCCCGAGTCTCGCGCTGCACACCGCCTGCTCGACCGGGCTGGTCGCGGTCTCGGTCGCCTGTACCCATCTGCTCGACGGCCAGTGCGACTCGGCCGTCGCTGGCGCCGCTACTCTCTCGCTGCCGCTGCAGACCGGTTATTGGCACATCCCCGGTGGGATCCTGTCGCCCGACGGCCATTGCCGCGCCTTCAGCGCCGATGCGCGCGGCACCGTGCCGGGCAACGGCGTGGCTGCCGTCGTGCTGCGCCGACTGGACGACGCCATCGTGGCGGGCGACCATATCTACGCGGTCATCCATGGCTTTGCGGTCAACAACGACGGTGCCGACAAGATCGGCTACACCGCGCCGGGCATCGCTGGCCAGACCCGGGTGATCGCCGATGCGCTAGCCATGGCGGGATTTCCAGCCGACACGATCTCCTATGTCGAGACCCACGGCACCGGTACGCCACTTGGCGACGCGATCGAGCTCAAGGCCCTCTCGCGTGCCCTGCGCGCGGATGCCGGTCCCGGACAGCCATGCGGCCTTGGCGCTCTGAAGGCGAGCATCGGTCACCTCGATGCCGCAGCCGGTATTGCCAGCTTGGTCAAGCTCGCCCTGATGCTCGACCGGCGCATGCTGTTGCCAAGCCTTCACGCAGAGCCACCTACCCCCTACCTCCAAGATACGCCGTTCGTGGTCGGCGGCCAGCTGCGGCCCTGGCTGTCCCCGAGCGGCCCCCGTCGTGCCGGAGTGAGCTCGTTCGGGATGGGCGGCACCAATGCGCATCTCGTCCTTGAAGAATCGCCGGATCCGTCACCCCGCATTGCCGCGCCCGCACGGCCCGTACTCTTGGCCCTCTCGGGCCGATCGCCCGAAGCCGTCGCGCGGATGGCCAGCAGGCTGGCGGAACATGTGGCGGACCGTCCGGACATCGCCCTGAACGACGTAGCCTTCACGCTCGGGACCAGCCGCCGTCATCACTCCTTCCGACGCGTGCTGGTCGTCCGAGGTCGAGACGACGCGCTGCAGGCCCTGCACACCCTGGCCAACTCGCCCGGAACGTGCTCTCCGGCGCCAGACCCAGCCTCTCCGGAAGTCGTCTTCCTCTTCCCTGGCCAGGGCTCCCAGACCCCAGGCATCGCGCGGCGGCTCGCTTGGACAGAGCCGGCATTCCGCGTAACGCTCGAGCGCTGCTATGAGATCCTGCTCTCGCAAGGCGTGGACCTGGAGCCACTGCTCACCGGCACCGACGATCTTGCCGAAGCGGGGCGACGCCTGAGCGACACGCAGTTGGCGCAGCCCGCCGTGTTCGCCGTGTCCTATGCGCTGGCCAAGCTGCTGGAAAGCTGGGGCGTCCGGCCGGTGGCCATGCTCGGCCACAGCGTCGGAGAGTATGTCGCCGCCTGCCTTGCGGGCATCCTGTCGCTGGAAGATGGCCTGCGCGTGCTGGTCGCACGGGGCCGGATGATCCAGGCTTTGCCGCGGGGCGCGATGCTGGCGGTATCGCTGGAGGCGGACCAGCTCGAAGATCGGCTGGCGGATGATGCAACGGTATCAATTGCGGCGCACAACGCCCCAGGCTCGACTGTCCTGGCAGGTCCCCTGCCAGCGATCGATGCATGGCAGCAGCGCCTGGAACTGGAGGGTGTGTCCTGCCGCCGCCTCGCCACATCACACGCGTTCCACTCCGGTATGATGAACCCGATCCTGCCCGATTTCCGCGCGATCATGGCCTCCATCACCCTGCACCCGCCGCACCTGCCCTATGTCAGCGGGCTGACCGGCGACTGGCTGCAGCCTGACACGGCGATCAGCCCAGACTACTATGTCCAGCACCTGAGAGAACCAGTCCGCTTCAGCGACGGGATGGCCACCTTGCTGGCGGCCGGCTACCGACGCTTTTTGGAAGTAGGTCCCGGCACCACACTCACGCGTCTTGCCCTGCGTCACCGAATGGCAGGAGATACGTTGCCGACCGCTGCCTTCGCGGCGCTGCCTTGCGACGACGACGCGGCACCGCGCACGGCAATGGGCGGCCTCTGGACCGAGGGCCTCGTTCTCGACTGGCGCAACCTCGAGCCGCAAGCCCGCCGTGTGCCGTTGCCGCCCTACCCGTTCGAGCGCATCCGTCATTGGATCCCAGCACCAACGGAAGCCTCGGTCCCGCAGCGGACGGCGGAACCTGCTATCGGCGCGGCAATCGCGCCCATCCAGGCCATCGGTGCGCGTGCGGCGGAAATCGCGCTGATCTGGCAACAGCTGCTCGGTCATGCCCACGTCACGCCCACCAGCAACTTCCATGCACTGGGCGGCGATTCGCTGCTGGCGGTAAGGGTAGCCGCGATCCTGAGCAGCCGGTTCGACATCCAGGTCCCGCCGCACGCACTCCTGGAGGCGCCGACCCCCGACGCCCTAGCCGCGTGGATGGCGGCAGCCTCCAACAGCAATCTCACCCGCGGCGAGCGCCCCTTCGCGCTGGTGACTCTCCGCAGTGGCCAGACGGACTGTCCACCGTTGTTCCTGCTCCATGCGGTGGGCGGCACTGTCAATTTCTACAGTGATCTGGCAACAGCCCTGCAGGGCGACATTCCCGTCCATGCCGTGCAGGCCGCCGCCCTGGACGGGGTCACACCACCTGACCGGCGCGTGGAAGCGGCCGCGGCGCGCTGCCTCGACGCGATCCGCTGGGTGCAGCCGGTTGGGCCTTACCGCTTGGCAGGATCGTCGTTCGGAGGGCTGCTCGCCTACGAGGTCACCCGGCAGCTCGGTCAAACCGGCGATTACGTGGACATGCTGGCCCTGATTGACACGCCGGCCATGGAAGATCTGCCGGAGGAGCTGAGCGACGATGCTGCCGTCGTGAGCTATGTTGCAGGACTGCTGGGCTGTCCCCTGCCGGCCGAGCCGCTGCGCGCGCTTGGCCGGACCAGTATGATCGAGCAGCTCATCGCCAGGTGCGGCAAGGTGCTTCCACCGAACACGACCGTCGCCGATCTGGACCTGCACCTGCGGGTGTTCCAGGCCAACACCGAGGCGATGCATGTCTACCGGATCGAGCCTTGCCCCCTGCCGGAGCGTGTCCTGTTCTTCCGGGCCCGCGAGCGCGACACCCATACACCGGCACATCCCGAACGCCCCTGGCAGTCACGGCTGGGCCGCTGCCTGGAGGTGATCGAGGTTAGCGGCAGCCATCTTTCCATGATGCGGCAGCCGCACGTCGCGGCAATCGCTGCCCGGCTCGATCGCGCACTGGAAGCTCCTATGGTGTCGGCCCGCTGAGAAACAGCTTGGCGATGTCGTGCACCGCCTCGACGGTGAATGGCAGGCTGCCATCGGCATTGGCCAGGGCAGCCACGGCCAGGTCGCTGCCCTCGAATGCGGCGAAGTACCCGCCATAACCGGGAAAGACGCCACTCTTGCCGATCGCCCGGTGGTCCGGCAAGTCGTCGAAGTGGACGATCTCCAGACCGTATCCGTAAGTCGCGTTGGCGCCGGGCAGGTCGAGGCGACAGGCCTTGCCGCCGGCCAGGACAACCGGCGCGACCATCTTGGCATAGCTTGCAGGCTGGAGCAGCGGCCCGTCAGCCTTCAGCGCCGGGGCCAACCGAACCAAGTCGTCGACACGCGCCGTGAGGCCGCCGGCGGCCCAGGGCGCCTGGAGGCTGACATAGGGAGCGTTGATCCAGCCGCTGCCGTCTTGGACATAGCCGTCGACGCGATGCGGCACCAGGTCGCGATGCGTACCGGCCGCTACACTCGGCATTGCGAGCGGCTGTGCCACCCGCTCCTTCACGTATTCCATGAAGGGTTGGCCGCTTGCGAGCTCGACGATCCGTCCCAGCAGGATATAGCCGGAATCGCTGTAGAGGCAGACTTGGCGGGGCGCGTGCAGTGGCGGGGCCGCGGCGACCATCGCGATCAGCTCGTCCGGCTTCCAATCGCGCTCCTGGTGGTCCGCAAAGGTCGGGATATCCGTGAACTCGGCGATGCCGGACGTGTGGACGAGCAGGTCGCTCAGGGTGATCTGCGCTGCGTTGGGAAAGTTGGGCAGGAAGCGCGAAAGGGCGTCCTCCGTCGACAGCCGCCCTGCCTGTTCAAGCTGGAGGATCGCGAGCGCCGTGAACACCTTGGTAATGGATGCAACCGGAAAGATCGATTCGACATCGACCGGCGTCGACTGCTCCAGATTGGCTGTCCCATAGCTCATCGTCGCGACGGGATGGGCACCCGCGAGGATTGCAATCGCAAGACCAGGTGGCGCACCCTCGGTCGCCAGCTTTGTGCGGATCAGCTTGTCGGCCTCCGCGAGCCGCTCGGGGGTGAGCGTCGCAGCGCCCACGGGTAGGTCGGTCAGCCATGCCATCAGCGTCAGCAGAAGAATGCCGACACAGCGAAGATCAGGCAGCATCGGCGTTCACCTTTCATGGAGGCGTGGTGCGGGATCATGGGCATCGTGATGCCATCGACGTGGCTGTAGGGCATAGCGGACATGAGGAAGGCACCTGCCCTGTTCCCTGGATCCGTCCACCAACATCAACTTCGCGTCGGCAGCAAAGATCAAGGTTCCCCTTCACGACCGAAGGCACCCGGGCCCTGGTGCCCGTCCCTATTCAATGTTCGGGGTCGAGTGTCAGAGCTTGATCAGCCCAGGCGTTTATCAGCACCTTCCGATTGGCGAGCAGGCCACCACCCGTGTCGGCAGGCTCGGCCTCATTCCGGATCGAGTGCACCAGCGCTGCCTCGATGGCCTGCTGCGGAAGTTTGCGCGGAAGCCACGGACGGCAATGATGGGCCTAGTGGTCCCACCGCTTGCCGCCCAGGAACCTAAGAAGCCGAACATCCTGGTCATCTGGGGGAATGACGTCGACTGGTTCAACGTCAGCGCCTTGAACTTTGGCATCATGGACTAACACACGCCCAACATTGACCGGCTGGGCGCCTCGTTCACCGACTGGTACGGCAGCAGACCTGCATGGCTGGACGCGCCGCCTTCAGCACTGGCCGGTCGCCGATCCGCATGGCCTCCGACCAAGATCGGCCTGCCCAGCTCTCCACTCGGGCTGCAGAAAAAGTACGTTTCGATCGCCGAACTGCTCAACGCAATGGGTTACGCGGCCGGACGGTTCGGCAAGAACTACCTCAAATGTACCGACGCGGTGCAGAGCTGATGATCTGACTGGACGTTGGGACCACGCCGTTCGGGGTAACTGACTGTCCGCAAAGTGGCTGGGACGGTTATGCGAGGCGTCGAAGCATGATGCGGCTCATGGCGGTGTGGATCATGGCGAGGCCCGTTTCAGGCAGGCGCTCGTAGTCGCGAGCAAGGCGACGAGAGCGAGACAGCC
>NZ_DATAGQ010000021.1:0-28560 GCF_036263595.1 Geminicoccus sp.
CACGAGCCGTCAGCGGGGAGTTCAACTTCGATTTCTAAGGTGGACGTCACCCCGCCTGCCGCCAATCCGCCGGCAGGAGCATTGACAAAGGCGAGTTCCCCGGAGTTCTGAACGGGGCTATGCGGTGTTGTCGTAACATGCACTTTCAGCGGTTGCGCTTGCGGTGCGTCCAGCCGCGCGCGGGCCTCCACCGGCGCCCAGCAAACATAATCATCCGCCGGCCCGGTAGCTCCGACCTCGACTTCCACGGCCGTTTCCCCAAGAGCAGATCCCGTTACGCCAATAAACGCGATAAATACAGCCGGAATTGAAATTAGAAGACGCGCTGGGGTGCGGAGGTCCTCAGGCGAGCGATCCAACCTGCGCATACGCCGTAGATAACCATTAAACATCAGGTCCTCTCCTTTTTGATACAACTCAGCCATTTGTGTTTCGGAGACAGCCCTTAGAGAAAGCAAACTCACTAAGGAAACATTTACTTCTTGCGTGCCTTTACTTAAGATGTGCTCACTTCGGCCTTGCGCTTGTCGCGCAGCTTCTCCGTCTCGCGTCGGGTAATAGGATTGAACACTTCGAGGTCGGCGGCCAGCTGATCGAACAGCTGTACCGAGCGGTTCGTCTCGGCCCGATAGTCGCGCCCCGCATCGATGGCGCGCGCTCGCAAGATCGCAGCCGCCACGGCGTCCGCACGGTCCTTGTTGCGATGTCTCCGAGCTTCCTCAAGCTCCTTAAGGCGGTCGTGAGTCACGGGAAGCGCCTTCTTGGTGCCCCCCAAAGCGAGGTACAGACCGGTTAGAGGGTCAAAGAGATCGAACACTTCAAGCTCGTCAGCCCTGAATTGAGGGCGTCCGACGCGAAGAGCGATACGGTTCGACCGCAGGACGTGAGGGCGCCCTCCCTCGGCCTCGACCCGCAGCTCGACCTCGAGCTCGTAGTCCCCCGGCTCCGCGAGCGGGAACCCCGGCTGGCCGTAGAACATCTGGAGATTATCCTCCAGCGGTTCATCTCGGCCGATTCGGACCATCGCTTCCCGGACCGGCCGAAAGCACCGCGTCACGATCGGTCGGAATACCTCAAACGGCTCGTCGCCGCGTCGACGATGCAAGCGCCTGCGGAAGCGGACCCGTAGATAGCCGGCCTTCGGGTCGAGCAGGTACTCCGGAGCCTCGACCACCCGCACCGTCGAGCTGAGCCTCACGCCGAAGAATGCTGGCGCGCCGAATTCTAGGAGCACGCCGCGGCCGTCGGGCCGGCGATCGCGCTCCGGCAGCAGCAACTGCAGGTTCAGCCCGATCCCGGAGGTCAACGCGGCAGGCCGGGACGGGACGGTCGCGTACACCGCGTCGCTCCAGCAATTGACCGCCCCGAACGGACTTCCCCTCGGCATCGGCGTCCGGTTCGAGCTATCGCGGCAGGCACGGCGTCTTTCGCCTTGCCGTCCGACGAACCGCGTCTCGATGGGTCGACCGGCGACCGGTCCGAGCGGTGTGTCGATTCAAGCGCCCTCCCTCCCGCCCGCCGTGCCGCGGGCGTTACCGGTGTCTTTCTGATGGCGCCAAGTATTTCATTAAACCCTACTTGGGTACCGCCTTGATCGCAAGTATGCGCCGCTCGTCGCGTGCAAAATTTTACCCAGTGCGGCGCTCGTGCCGATGCGCATGGCTGGTTTGGGTCACGTCGTCCCGTGCGCGATGCTTCCGTCGCGGACTGCAGCATGGCCGGCGCCGTGGCGCGCTTGCGAAAGCGAGAGGATTCGTGCGCGTCGAGTGCGGCGTAGGGGAGAACCCCACGACCCCCTAAAGCGCTCCACGCTCGTGGATCAACATGCCGGCCGCCTTGGACTCGGCGTCCGGTCGCGCTCGCTTAGGCCACGCCCCACTAAGAACTAGGGACAAAACCGGTTGATCTGGCGCAGGCAGATCAGGGCGCAGGCGAGCGTGGCCAGGGCGAGGTGGATGTCGGCGCGCCGCTCGTAGCGGATGGTCAGGCGCCGGAAGCGGGCGAGCCACACCAGCATGCGCTCGACCACCCAGCGGTGCCGGCCCAGCCGCTCCCTGCTGTCGACGCCGCGCCTGGCGATCCGTGGCGTGACGGAGCGGGCGCGGTACTCGGCCCGGCAACGACGGTAGTCGTAACCCTTGTCGACGTACAGCTTGCGCGGCCGGTGCCGGGGGCGGTCCCGCCGGCCCGTGCGCACACCGGGCACGGCGTCCAGGATCGACGGCAGCATGCGGCTGTCGTGACGCTCGGCCCCGCTCAGCGTCAGGCCGAGCGGCGTGTCGCGGGCGTCCGTGACGAGGTGGCGCTTGGTGCCCGGCCTGACGCGGTCCGCCGGATTCGGGCCAGTCGCCGCGCCCCCCTTTTCGCGGGCACGCTGGCGCTGTCGAGGGCGGCCCGGCCCCAGTCCAGGGCGCCTGCGTCGTGCAGCCGCTCCAGCAGCGCGCGGTGCAGCGCGGTCCAGACGCCGGCCGCGTGCCAGTCCCGCAAGCGTCGCCAGCAGGTCTTGCCGCAGCAGCCTAGCGAGGTAGGCACCTCCTTCCACTGCATGCCCGTGCGCAGCACCAGCAGGATGCCGGCCACCCCACGGGGGCAGGCCACGGCGGTAGCTGGGGAAGTAGTCCTTCTATGGCGTCCTCGTTTAAACTTGCCGGCGATTGCAGGTGGACAATAACTCGTTCCGGTAGGTGAGGGTAGTTTAGGGTCGCCTAACGGAAAAGCTCCGTGCCTAACCGTGAAGCGAGCTTGGCTGACACGTGCACTCACCTCAAATCCGCAGACGCGGCCCTTGTCGGAGAGCCCGTTTCTCAGCAACTCGCTCCGTCTCATCCTGCCGCGCCCCGACCCGCTCGCCCGGAACCCTTCACTATCGGCTTCGCGAAGATGAACTTTGACCAGACGTTCCAGACAAAGCCTGCGAGCGAGATCAGTATCGAAAACAGGCTCAGCACGAACGCTCAGTCCGCCGTGGTCATGTCGTCTACCTTCGCCATGCGGCACTGCGCCTGGGGATCGTTACCCACCACCGGAATGCCGGCCATGCGTCGAAGCCGTCGTTCTTGCTTCCGGGCCGGTCCTGTGGCCGCCTCCAGCAGGGCGAAAATCGTCTGCCGGGTTCCCATAGGCTTCCCAGGTTGCTTCAATACCACTGGAGATGCAACGAAGTACTTGAATTTACTGGTGCGCCCGGCGGGATTCGAACCCACGACCCCAGGATTAGGAATCCTGTGCTCTATCCTGCTGAGCTACGGGCGCTGCCCGATCTCCCTTATCATCGTCGCGCGGGCTCTGCCAGTCGGCGCAGCGCGCTGGTGGGCGCTGCGCTGGTCCTGTTGCTGTGTCGGACGGCAGCTGCGAATGACCCGGTCCGGGTGGCGCGGATCATCCGGGCGGACGAGTGGCTGCTCGCGGACGGGCGGGAGGTGCGGCTGGCCTCGATCGTCGTGCCGGACGAGCCGGAGACGCTGGGCGCTGCGGCAGGAAAGCTGATGGAGTCGTTCGCGGCCGGGGCGGTGACGGTTGGTGGTGCGAGGATCGACCGGTATGGTCGCCTGCTTGCGACGGTGCACGACGAGCGAGCGAACGATGCGCGTGCCCTGCTGTTGCGAGCGGGCCTTGCGGTGGTGCGGGCAGGCGACGAGTCGCCGGCGATGCTGGAGAAGCTATTGGCCGAGGAGGGCGCCGCCCGCGCAGCCGGTCAGGGCATATGGGGCGAAATGGACCAGGCGCGTGTGCCAGCGGCATCCGTTGCCGAACGGATCGGCAGGTTCGCTTATGTGGAGGGCGTCGTGGCCGCGGTGTCATCGCGGCGCGAGGCCACCTTCCTCGACTTCGGCCAGGACTGGCGGACCGACTTCACCGTCCGCATCCGGCAGGAAGATCTCAAGCGGTTCATGGCTGCAGGCATCGATCCGGCTGCCCTTGTCGGCCGAAAGGTGATGGCGCGCGGCTGGCCGTTTCTTTCCGCAGGCCCCATGTTGGAAGCGCGAGATCCACTGGAGTTGCAGGCCGTCCCATGAAGCGCGTCCTCCTTTCGCTGTTGGTCGGCACCGCCCTGGTGGCATGCACGCAGGTACGCAATCCGGCGACCGGCCAGCTCCAGTACACGACGCTTTCGGTCGAGGACGAGCGGCAGCTGGGTGCTGCCGAGCATCCCAAGGTGCTGGACCAGTTCGGCAGCTATGAGGATGCCCAGGCATCCGCCTATGTGAGTGAAGTAGGGCAGCGGCTCGTCGCCGTGAGCGAACTCCCAGAGCAGGACTTCACCTTCACCCTGCTGGACAGCCCGGTGATCAACGCCTTCGCGCTGCCCGGTGGCTATGTCTATGTCACCAGGGGCCTGATGGCGCTCGCGGCTGATGAGGCGGAGCTGGCCGGCGTGCTGGCGCACGAGATCGGACACGTCACGGCGCGGCATTCGGCGCAACGGGAAACCCGCTCGACGCTCAGCCAGGGCACCGGCGTGGCCGTTACGGTGCTGAGCGCGATCTTCCTGGGCGAGACGGCCGCGAGGGCAGCAGCGCAGGCCTCCCAGACTCTCGTACCGGCTTACGTCATGGGCTATTCCCGGGAGCAGGAATTCGAGGCGGACGAACTGGGTATCCGCTATCTGGCACGCGCAGGCTATGATCCGCGGGCGATGGCCACGTTCCTGGCCAGGTTGCAGGCGGAAAGCGAGTTGCAGGCGGCGCAGAGCGGGCAGCCAGCCGAGCCCGAAGAGAACATCTATGCGACGCATCCCCGAACGCTCGATCGGGTCGCCCGTGCGGCGAACGAGGCAGCGGAGCAGGCCCCCGAACGCAGGGATCGGGCCGCATATCTGGCAGCCGTTGACGGGATCCTCTATGGCGACGATCCCGAGCAAGGAATGGTGATCGGTCGCAGCTTCGTCCATCCGGGGCTGGGCATCCGCTTCGAAGCGCCGCCGGGCTTCCGGCTTGTGAACACGCCCGAGGCGGTGATCGGCCAGCGGCAGGATGGCGCGATCATGAAGTTCGACATGGGTCAGCGTCAGACACAGGACATCCCCAGCTATCTGCAGCAGCAATGGCCGGGGCCGCAATCGGTCCGGGCGGTCTGGCCGGCAAGCGTGGATGGGCATGAGGCGGCCAGCGGCCTGGCGATCGGCAAGGTAGGAAGCCGGACCCAGCAGGCCGTGGTCGGTGCCGTCGATGCCGGCGAGGGCAGGGTGTGGCGCTTTCTGTTCGTGGCGCCGCAGATGGACCAGCGCTCGGCCGGTGCCTACCAGCAGTCGATCGAATCGCTGCAGTTCCTCTCGCCCGCCGAGGCAGCCAGGTTCAACGGCCAGCGGATCCAGGTCTACACGGTGAAGCCGGGCGACCGCCTCGCAGGACTGATGAACACGAACGACCCGGCGATCCTCGCCAATGTACGCCTGATGAACGGGATCGCCGCGGGTGCCGAGCCGGAGCCCGGCAGCCGGATCAAGCTGGTCGTCCCGAGGCAGGGCGTGCCCGAGGCCTGACGCTGCCGGTCAGTTGATCAGCTTGGCGTCGAAGCCGTCGGGGCCCGAGCAGAGCAGAGTGGGCTTGCCACGCAGCGAGCAGCGCAGCCATACCTTGCCGCCCCAAAGGTGGCGGAGATGGCCGAGCGTCTTTTCGGCATGGGTGACCTCCAGGTCGCGGCCATCATGCTCGTGGACGAGATAGAGGCCGCGGGCACCGCCATAGTCGGCGTCGTGGATTTTGATGACCGGCATGGAAGCGGTGCCGGTCTGGCGCAGGAGCTTTGCCTTGATGTCCTCCCAGCCTTCCTCGGCCACCTCGTCGACCACGTAATGCTCGCCGCGCTGGGCGTAGGAGAACATGTCGACCGCGCGCATCGTCTCGGGGTCGAGGAAGCGGCGCAGAAACGAGGTGTCCCGGTCGCTCTCGCGCACCTCGAACATCTTCCTGCGGCCTTCCGGCGTGTTGGCGCCCCCGAACTTCTTCTCGATCTCGTGCCAGAGCACGAAGCCCAGGTGGTACGGATTGATCGACCGCGGGTGCGGGCATACCACCTGGTTGTGGCGAACCAGGAACTCCAGGTAGATGTCCTGTGGAAGGTCGAGGGAGTTCATGATCTTGTGGTGCCAGAAGCTGGCCCACCCTTCGTTCATGATCTTGGTTTCGATCTGCGGGATGAAGTAACGGCTCTCGTCGTCGACGATGGTGAGCAGATCGCGCTGCCAGTCGGCGAGGTCACGTCGATGGTCCCGGACGAACAGGAGCAGGTCCTCGTCAGGCTCGATCGGCACGCGCGACAGGTCACGCTGGACCTGTTCCTTCTTGCGCGTCAGCAGCGGGAAGAAGTCCTGCGGCCCGTCCTGGGCGTCCAGCGCCCGCCTCATCTGGTCCGCCTGGGAAAGGCGGGGCACGGAAGGGTTTTTCGAGCGCGAGAACGAGAGAGCATGACAGGAGTCGAGCCAATCCTCCACCGTCACCGCGCCGATCGATGGGTCTTCCTGGTAGCGCCGAACGCGGTCGGCCCGCGCCTTGAAGGTCGCCACCGTCTCGCTGGCCCGCGTGCCGGCCGCGAAGTTGAAGTTCTTCTTGAAGAAGTCGTTATGGCCATACACGTGGGCGATCGTCAGGATCTGCAGGCAGATCGAGTTGTCGCGCATCAGGTAGGCGAGGCAGGGGTCCGAATTGATGACCATCTCGTACGGCAGCCCGGAGACGCCGTGGTCGTACATGGTCTTGGTCTTCTCGAAGGCCTTGCCGAACGACCAGTGAGGATAGTGTGACGGCATGCCGTGGTAGGCCATGTAGCCCAGCATGGCGTTCTGGTCGCATACCTCAAATTCCTGCGGATAGCAGTCCAGGCCGAACTCCTGGACCTTCTCCTGGATCTTGTCGTCCCAGCGGGCGAGCTCGTCGAGCGTCCAAGCGGTCATGGGTGCTCCTGGTTCAGCCGGCCTCGGCGCGCTCGCGGGACAGGACCTGGCGGAAGGACGGGTAGACGTCCTCGCGGCGCTCGATCAGCACGGTGTGGAAGTTCTTGGCGTCGATCGCACGGAAGCGCTCCAGCATCGAGCTTTCGTAGTAGTGCGAACCCAGCGGCTTGATTTCGCCATAGCCGAACAGGTTGCACGCCTCGCAGAGCTGACGCGCCGACTGGATCGTCGCCTCGTTGTCGCTGTCGAAATTATCCCCATCCGAACAGTGGAAGGCATAGATATTCCATAGTTCCGGGTGAAACCTGGTCTCGATGATCTCCAGGGCCTTCTTGTAGCCCGAGCTGATCATCGTGCCGCCGCTCTCACCCTTGTGGAAGAAGTCCTCCTCGCTGACTTCCTTGGCCTCGGTGTGGTGGCCGATGAAGACCAGCTCAACATTCTGGTAGCGCGTGAGCACGAACTGGTAGAGCAGGAAGAAGAACGAGCGGGCGAGGTACTTCTTCATCCGGTCCATTGAGCCGGACGTGTCCATGATGCAGATGACGACGGCGTTGCTTTCTTCCCGGACGTCGGTCACCACCCGCTTGTAAGTCAGGTCCTCGCGCCGGTAGGGGAAGCGCTCGTCCGGGTTCTCGGGTTCGTTCGTGCGATTCTCGCCGAAGTTCGCAGCGGCCGTATCCGACGCGATCATGCGTCGGATACGCGCCTTGGCCGTGCGCTTGCGGTCGAGATGGACGCGGGGGCCGCGCTTGCGGTAGCCGCGCCGCTTGAAGGTGGAATCGGACATGACCTCGCGCAGCACCTTGCGCTCCATGTCCGGCAGTTCGAGATCCTCGAACATGATCTCGATCAGCTCGTCGATGCTGATCTCGGTCTCGTAGTAGTCGACGCCCGCCTCGGAACCGGCACGGCCCTGGCCGGGCTGCGGCTCGCCGTCGCCGGTCTGGCCGACGATCTGGCCAGGCTTGGTGTCGCCGTCGCCGGTGCCGACGCCACCGCCATTGTCGCCATAGACGAACCGGTATTCCTTGATGCCCCGGATCGGCACCTTGACGATCTTGTCACCGTCGCGGCCGATGATGCTCTCTTCGGCAATGATGTCGGCGATGTTCTCCCGAAGAGAGCGGCGGAGCTTTTCGCGGTGACGTTGACGGTCGCCGGCGCTGCGGTCGGAACGCAGCGCCTCGCTTTCCTCGTAAGGACGAAACACGGTCGTCAAGGATAATCCCCTGGTACGCCTAGATACGGCCCTCTCGGATGTCGAACGTCAATCTTTCCACAAGTGGTTGGCTGCATACTTCAAGATGGTGTCGATGCTCTCCTCGCTATAGCCCTGCGAGATGAGATTCGTTACCATCGTGTCATATTTCTGCCGCTGCTCCTCGTCGCGGGTGCGCGCCTTGGTCACGATCCGGCTGATCTCGCGCACCGAGTTCATCAGCTTCTTCTCGATCGCTTCCTTCAGTGGTTCGTACGAGGTGTAGGCGACCTTCTCGCCACGTCGCGTCGCGGACCAGAGATAGGCGATCACCTCCTGCCTGAAGCCGTCCGCGGCCGGGCCGATCACCGCGATCTGCTCCTCGATCGACTTCAGGAACGCCTCGTCCGGCTGCATTTCATCGCGGGTCTGCTTGTCCTTCACCTTCGTCTTGGTGACGTAGGCTTCGGCATGGTCCAGGTAGTTCTGGAACAGCGTCTCCGCCTGGTCCCTGAAGCTGTAGACGAAGGCCTTGGTGATGTCCTTCTCGAGCAGGTCGAGATAGGCCTTGTGCAGCGTGTCCTGCAGGAACTCGAGATACTGCTTCTTGGTGTTGTCCGGTAGCTCGGTCTCCTTGACCATCCCGATCAGCGCCTCGCGCACGTTGATCGGGTGGATGACGCCGTCGTTCTTGGTCAACGCCGTGTCGATCGCCTTCATCACGAAGCGGGTCGAGATGCCGAACATGCCCTCGCGCTTGGCGTCGTCCTGCAACTCGTGCGAGGTGACCTTCTTCGGCCGGCCCTTCTCCAGGACCTCCTCGCCGTTATAGATCTTGAGCTTGGTCAGCGGATCGCATTTCGAGGTCGGCTCCAGGCGCGACAGGATCGCGAACATGGACGTGATCTCGAGCGTGTGCGGCGCGATCTTGGCGTTGAACTGTGATTTGTTCAGGAACTTCTCGTAGATCTTCACCTCTTCGGAAAGGCGCAGATTGTAGGGCACCTTCACCACGACCATGCGATCCAGGATCGCCTCGTTGGTGTGGTCGGCCTTGAAGCGCTGCCACTCCGCCTCGTTGGAGTGCGCCACGATCACCGTATCGACATGGATCGTACCGTGCCGGCCGGGAGCAGGGACGAACTTCTCCTGGGTCGCGGTGATCATGGTGTGAAGGTATTCGGGGTCGTTCTTGAAGACCTCGATGAACTCCACCATGCCGCGGTTGCCGACGTTGAAGGCGCCGTTCAGCTCCAGCACGCGGGGGTCGCCTTCGGAGTAGCGGTCGAGCTTGGAGATGTCCTCTGAGCCGATCAGCACCGAGGTGTCCTGATTGTTCGGGTCGACCGGCGGAACGACGCCGATGCCGCGCCTGGCACGCTTGGAGAAGCGGAGCGTCCTGATCTGGACGTCCTCGTACTTGCCTTCCCAGTTCTCCTTCAGCTTCCAGCGGCAGACCGGGCAGAGGTCGCCCTCGACGCGCACGCCCAGCATCTCCTCGAACGCGCCGCGCAGGTGGCGCGGGATGAGGTGCAGAGGGTCCTCGAAGGTGGGGCAGCCCTCGATCACGTAGAAGGGGGGCAGCTCCTCCAGCCCGCGCTGCAGCCGGGCCACCAGGGAGCTCTTGCCGGAGCCCACCGGTCCCAGGAGGTAGAGGACCTGCCGGCTCTCCTCGCCGCCCATGGCGGCCGAGTGGAAGTAGCGCACGATCTTGTCGAGGGTGCGCTCCATGCCGAAGAACTCGTCTTCGAAGAAGCCGTACACGTTGACCGGTTGGTCACCGAACAGGCGCTTGACCCGAGGATCGGCCTCGGCATCCAGATGATGGACGCCTTTGGACATCAGCATTTCGTAGAAGCGCCGGTGCGACTGATAAGACAGCGTCGGGTCGGCCTTTACCTTTTCCAGGTATTCGAGGAACGTTCCCTGCCATTCTTCCTGCGCCCTCGCTTTGCGGTCTTCGGCGATGATAGCGGCAAAGTCGACGGTAGTGCTCACGGTCTCCACATCCTCTGGAAGGGGGCTACGTTCTTCGCACGAACCTCGAACGGGTGTCAGGCCGTCCTCTGCAGTCGATCGATCCTAATGCATCTAGAGGTTGAGAAGTCTAACCAAGTTCTCGTACTACGCAAGCCAAACGGTCGGCATCGGCAGTTGCTCCAGCGGGTCCTGCACCGGAGCCGGGAATCACTCCCTCGGAACCGGAACGGTAACCCGACGACCGGCGCCCCGCCAAGAACCTATTCGACCGGCGTCCGACTTCCATTGGAGCGTGTCGCCGACGTGCGGGCAAGGCACCTAGTGTAACATGCAGTAACGCACGACGTTGCAAGATCACGCGCGCCCGGTTCGCCTTGCCAGCAGGGCTGACAGGGCGGTATCCGACAGCAGGTCCGTCGAGGAGGATGGTATGCTGGTCGGGAACCGGCTCAAGCGGCGGGTCGCCGCAGGTGAGCGGCTTTATGGTGCGTGGATCTCGACCGGTTCCACCGCGAACACGGAATTGCTGGCCTCGGCCGGCTACGACTTCCTGATCATCGATCAGGAGCATGGCGCAGCTTCGATCGAGACAGCGATCGAGCTGATGCGTGCGTGCCTGGTTGGCGGTGCCGACCCGATCGTGCGGGTGCCATGGAATGATCAGGTCTACCTGAAGCGCATCCTCGATGCGGGTGCCACGTCCGTGATGATCCCGATGATCGAGAACGAGGCGGAGGCGCGGGCAGCGGTGGCGGCGTCGCTCTACCCGCCCTATGGGCGGCGAGGCTATGCGGCCCCGGCGATGCGTTGCTCGAACTATGGCGCCGATCCGGCCTACCGTGCCAACTGGCATGAGAACCTATTCCTGATCGCCCAGATCGAGAGCGCGGGTGCCGCCGAGCGGGCGGAGAGCATCGCCGCCGTCGACGGTGTCGACATGGTGCTGATCGGCGTGAACGACATGGCTGGTACCATCGGCAAGCTGGAGCAGCTCGACGATCCCGAGGTGAGGGGCCTTGTTGCCCTGGCCGAGGCGAACCTCAAGAAGGTCGGCAAACCGTACGCCACGGTCCCGAGCGCAGCGCGCACGCCCGAGCAGCTGTTCGCCGAGGGCTACACGCTGGTTGCCGGCGCCGGCGACGTTCCCTTGCTCGCCGCGGCCGCGCGCGCCGATCTGGCAAGGGTGCGTGGCGGAGCCGACCTGCCGACGCGACCGGCAGGCCCGTACGGCTGAAGCGTGGCACGGCGACTGCCGCCATGGCTGATCGTCGTGATCCTGGTGGTCTCGCTCGGGTCGTCCACCGCCGGCGAGGCAGCCAACAGCCGGGACGCCGTCAAGGCGTGCCAGGACCTGTTGCCGGTGTTCGTGGCCAGCCCGGCCTCGATCACCATCGCGACGGACGACGAGGGGGATGCCTCGCCGTTCGGCGTGACGATCGGCTGGACGTCGTCGCAGGCCGGCGATGGCTGGATCCGATGCTGGTTCCTGCCGCGCACGAAGGCAGCGGACGTCTGGCAGTTCAGCCAGGTCGAGAGTTCCCGCTTCGGTGTCCTGTCGCGCTATGACGTGCAGCAGGCGTTCAAGATGCTGCGGCTCAAGCAGCGGGAAGCCCGCATCCCGCTGCAGCCGGTGCCCGATGCACCGCTGGTGCCCTGGCTCTATCTGCTGCAGCAGGTCCTGAACGGTCTGACTTTGGCCTGCGTGTATGCCCTGGTGGCCGTCGCCTTCACGCTCACGGCCGCCGCCTCGCGCACCATCATGTTCGCGTTCGGCGAACTGGTCAGCCTTGGCGGCTGGCTGTTCCTGATCGTCCATGTCGGCCTGCAACTGCAGGCCGGGCTGCCGGTCGTCGTGACGATCGGCGCCGGGTTACTCGTCTGCGCGGTCACCGCTGGGCTGTTCGCGCGGGCCGGCGACCGCCTGGTGCTCGCAAAGTTCCGCTACCACCGGACCAGCGTGGCCCTGATCGCCTCGGTCGGGCTGGCGATCGCAGCGGCGGAGGCGCTACGGCTGGCGGCCGGCAACAAGCCGCGCCAGATGTCGGTGGTGGCCGATGCGCGGATCATCCTGATCGAAGGCCACGGCTTCGACGTGTCGGTGACGTCCGGCCATCTCTGGGTCGCGGCGGCCACCTGTATCATCGCGACCGCGCTAGCCTGGTTGCTCGCCCGCACCCGCTTTGGCCGATGCCTGCGGGCGGTCGTGCACGACCCTGGAACGGCGGCGCTGGTGGGCGTCGACGTCGATCGGGTGATCGGGCGGACCTTCTTCCTCGCCGGCGCGCTCGGGGGGGCGGGAGGGCTGGCGCTGCTCGCGGAGTACGGGGTGGCCGATCACGCCACCGGCCTCGCCGTCACCCTCAAGGCCCTGACGGCGGCCCTGCTGGGTGGGATCGGATCGGTGCCGGGGGCGTTTGCCGGCGGCTTCATCGTCGCGTTCGTGGAGACGGTGAGCGCCGGGTACGGCAGTGCCGCCTGGAAGGACGTGTTCGTGCTGGCCGTGCTCGTCGGCCTGCTGATCTTTCGGCCTAAAGGCCTCTTTGCCACCCGCCGCGTCCGTTCTGCCGACGAGCCGCTGTAGTATATCAGGCGGTGACAGGGGGGGACGTGTCCTCTAGCTATCTCGAGGACATGAAAGAAACATTGGGAGGAAGCCGATGATCCGCCGTGGTGCAATGGCCGTGCTGGCTACGACCATGCTGACGTTCGGCTCGCTGGGTGCCGCCGAAGCGGCCTATCCCGAGCGGCCGCTGACCCTGATCGTCCCTTGGGGAGCTGGCGGCGGAACCGATGCCACCGCACGTATCGTCGCCTCCGAGCTGGAGAAGGGACTGGGCGTCCCGGTCAACGTCGTCAACCGCACCGGCGGCAGCGGCGTCGTCGGCCACAGCGCGATCGCGACGGCGGCACCGGACGGCTACACGATCGGCATCATCACCGTCGAGATCGGCATGATGCACTGGCAGGGCCTGACCGAGCTCAAGGGCAGCGACTACACGCCGCTGGCGCTGATGAACGAGGACCCGCCCGGGATCAACGTCCCAGTCGACGCCAAGTGGAACACGCTGGAAGAGCTGATCACCGACATCAAGGCGGCGCAGCCGGGCGAACTGAAGGCGAGCGGCACGGGTCAGGGCGGCATCTGGCACGTGGCGCTGGGCGGCATGCTGCAGGCGGCCGGCGTTCCCGCGAACCATGTGCAGTGGATTCCGAGCCAGGGTGCTGCACCCGGCCTGCAGGACATGCTCTCCGGCGGCGTGCAACTCGTTCCGTGCTCGGTGCCTGAAGCCAAGGCCCTGATCGACGCCGGCCGGGTCAAGAGCCTCGCCATCATGGCGGAACAGCGCAATCCGGTGTTCCCCGACGTACCCACCGTCAAGGAGTCCATCGGCATCGACTTCAGCGTCGGCGCCTGGCGTGGCTTTGCCGGTCCTCCCGGCATGGACCAGGAAGCGGTCGCCAAGCTCGAGCCCCTGATGAAGAAGATCTTCGACTCCGCTGCCTTCAAGGACTTCATGAACAATCGCGGCTTCGGCATGGTCTACCTGCCGGCCGCCGAGTTCGGGACGTTCATGGAAGAGCGTGACGCGATGTTCGGCAAGATCATGACAGATCTCGGCCTCGCCAAGGCCGGGTAAGGGCCGATGCGGGTTGCCGACTGGGTGTTCGGCCTGATCCTGTTGATCGGGGCGGGACTGATCCTCCGCGAAGCCTCTGGCTTCGCGGAAATGCCGGGGCAGGACTACGGGCCTGCCTTGCTGCCGTCGATCGTGGCGGTGGGCTTCGCGATCTGCGGGCTCGTGCTGGTGGCAAGCGGCCTACGCGCCCGCGCCCCGGCATTAGCCCTCGATCCTCAGGCACGCGCGCCCGGACGGCTACCCGACGCAGCGCTCACCATCGGCGCCGTCGTGTTCACCATGCTCGTCTGGGACGTGCTGGGGTTCATCATCGTGTCGACGATCGTGCTGACCCTGCTGTGCGCGCGGTTCTGGGGCGGCCGGATCATCCCGGCCCTGCTGGTGGGCGTGATCGGGTCGCTGGTGATCGACTGGCTGTTCCGCAAGATGCTCCTGGTTCCACTGCCGCTGGGACCGTTCGCCGGCTGGATCTGGTAGCCCATGGACCCGCTCCTCCAAGCCTTCTGGCTGGTTTTCGATCCCTACAACCTGATGGTGATGACGCTCGCCGGGCTGTTCGGCATGTTCGTCGGCGCCATGCCCGGCCTCACCGCGACCATGGCGACCGCGCTGCTCGTGCCGGTGACCTTCTTCATGGCGCCGGTGCCGGCCGTGGCGGCGATCGTCACGGCCACGGCCATGGCGATCTTTGCCGGCGACATCCCGGGGGCCCTGATCCGGATCCCCGGCACGCCGGCCTCGGCGGCCTACGTGGCCGACAGCTACAAGCTCGCCCAGAAGGGCCAAGCCGAGCTGGTGCTCGGCTGTTGCCTGGTCTTCTCGGCGATCGGCGGCATCTTCGGCAGCCTGGTCCTGGCCTTGGCCGCACCGGCCCTGGCCGAGGTCTCGCTCAGCTTCTCCTCGTTCGAGTTCTTCTGGATCGCCGTGTTCGGCCTGACCTGTGCGATCTTCATCAGCACGGGCAGCCCCATCAAGGGCGTGGTCTCGGTCCTGCTCGGCCTGTTCCTGGCGACCGTCGGCATCGATCCGACCGCCGGGCAGCCCCGCTTCAACATGGGCTCGGTCGAGCTGATGGGCGGCGTCAGCTTCATCCCGGTGATGATCGGGATGTTCGCGATCTCGGAGCTGCTTCGCTGGGTGCTGGGCTCGCGCAAGCTGGAGGCGCTGCAGAAGCGCGAGCTGGGTTCGGTGTTCCGCGGGCAGTGGGCGCTGTTCCTGAAGTACAAATGGAACACCGCGCGCAGCGCCGTGATCGGCGTCGTGATCGGCTTCCTGCCGGGTGCGGGGTCGGACATCGCGGCCTGGGTGACCTATGCGATCTCCAAGAAATTCTCGAAGGAACCCGAGAAGTTCGGGACGGGCCATATCGAGGGCATCGTCGATGCCGGCACTGCCAACAACTCGTCCTTGAGCGGTGCCTGGGTTCCTGCCCTCGTGTTCGGCATTCCCGGAGACTCGATCACCGCGATCGTGATCGGCGTGCTCTACATGAAGGGTCTGAACCCAGGCCCGACGCTGATGCTCAACCAGCCGGAAATGCTCTACGCGATCTTCATCGTGTTCATGTTCGCCAACATCGTGATGCTTCCGCTCGGCTGGGTGGCGATCAAGCTGTTCCGCTACGTGCTGAACGTGCCGCGCGAAGTGCTGATGCCGCTCATCCTGATGGCCTGCATCGTCGGCAGCTTTGCCATCAACAACAGCCTGTTCGGCGTCGGCATCATGCTGGTGCTGGGCATCGTCGCCTACTTCATGGAAGAGAACGGCTTTCCGATCGCGCCGGCCATCCTGGGCCTGGTGCTGGGGGAGTTAATCGAAAGCAGCTTCATCACCTCGATGATGAAGGCCAATGGCAGCTTCCTCGCCTTCTTCGAGCGTCCGATCTCGGCCGCGCTGGGCGTGCTGGTGGTTGCCGCCTGGATCTGGCTGATCTGGTCGGCAGTCCGGGCGCGTCCGGCGCTGGTCAGCGAGGAGGAAGCCCCGGTATAGGGGCGCAGCAGCAAGGATCAGGGACGAGACGGATGAGTGGCTGGGCGATCTACCCGAGCCTGAAGGGCAAGTCGGTCTTCATCAGTGGTGGCGGCTCCGGCATCGGTGCCGCGATCACTGAGGCATTCGCGCAGCAGGGTGCCAAGGTCGCCTTCTGTGACCTCAGCGAGGACTGCAGCCAGGAGCTGGTCGAGCGGCTGGGCGCGGAAGGACATGACAAGGTTCATTTCGAGAAGGCCGATGTCCGCGACATCGACCAGCTCAAGGGCACGATCGCGAACGCGGCGGCAGCGAACGGCCCCATCACCATCCTGGTCAACAATGCCGCGCGCGATGACCGTCATGCCTTCGACACCGTAACACCGGAGTATTGGGACGAGCGGTTCGCGGTGAACCTGAAGCACCAGTTCTTCGCGTCCCAGGCCGTGTTCCCGATGATGAAGGAAGCCGGTGGTGGCTCGATCGTCAATTTCGGTTCGACCAGCTGGATGGTGGGCCAGGGCGGGATGCCGGCCTATACCAGCGCCAAGTCGGCCGTAGCGGGCCTGACCCGCTCGCTGGCGCGCGACTTCGGGCCCTTCAACATCCGCGTCAACGCGATAGCGCCAGGCTGGATCATGACGGAGCGGCAGAAGTCGCTCTGGCTGACACCGGAGGGCATCGAGGAGCTGATGAAGCGGCAGTGCCTGAAGCGGCAGCTGCAGCCGGTCGAGATGGCGCGGCTCACGCTGTTCCTCGCCTCGGAGGACAGCTCGGCCATGACCAACCAGACCTATATCGCAGATGGCGGCTGGGTCTGACCCGCCGCAGGCGGGGGCCGGCTGGCCGGCCCCCGCTGCCGTCGTCATGCGGACTGAGGCGGAATCCGCAGCACCTGGCCCGGATAGATCTTGTCCGGGTCGGTGAGCATCGGCTTGTTCGCCTCGAAGATCGTCGGGTACTTCGCGGCGTTGCCGTACTGGACCTTGGCGATCGCTGACAGCGTATCGCCCTTCTTCACGGTGTAGAAGGTCGACGTTTCGGCGGGCTGCGTCGGCTGGATCCTGTCCTCCACCTTCGCCACCCCCGCGACATTGCCCATCGCCAGGATGAGCTTTTCCTTCTGCTCCTGGCTCGCGGCCGATCCGCTCACCGTCACCTTGTCGCCCTCGACCGCGACATCCACCCCGGATACGTCGAGCCCGTGGCTCTGGGCCTCCTTCTTGAGCTCGTCGGCCGAGGGAGCGGCTTCCGCCGTGCCGATGCCGACGGCACGACCGGCGGCCTTAACGAAATCAATGAGGCCCATGGTGTTTCTCCGTGATTTACGATTGAAGCTTGAACAAGTGCCGCGGCCGCGGGTGCCCTTGCCGAGGCGGCGTCTCTTCGGGAGCAGACCTTGAACCGCACCTTCTTCTGCGTAGATGGCCATACCTGCGGTTGTCCGGTGCGCCTCGTGGCCGGTGGAGGGCCCAGCCTCAAAGGCAGCACCATGTCCGAGAAGCGCCAGGACTTCCTGGCCAACTGGGACTGGGTGCGCACATCGCTCATGTTCGAGCCACGCGGCCACGACGTCATGTCCGGCTCGATCCTCTATCCGCCGACCACCGAGGATGGCGACGTTGCGATCCTGTTCATCGAAACCTCCGGCTGCCTGCCCATGTGCGGGCACGGCACGATCGGCACGGTGACCATGGCGATCGAGCAGGGTCACGTGGTGCCGAAGGAAGAGGGCCGGCTCCTCCTGGACGTGCCGGCCGGGCGGGTCGTGGCGGAGTATGTGCGGGAAGGGCGCTTCGTCGAGAAGGTCAAGCTCACCAACGTGCCGTCCTACCTCGCGATGACCGAGGTGCATGTCGACTGCCCGGAGCTGGGCGAGCTGGTGGTCGACATCGGCTATGGCGGCAACTTCTACGCGATCGTCGAGCCGCAGAAGAATCTCCGCGACATGGCGGATCTGTCCGCCGGTGAGATCCAACGCCTGTCGCCCGAGCTGCGCCGGCGCCTGCGTGCCCTGGTGGAGCCCGTTCATCCCCTGGATGACACCATCCGAGGCGTCAGCCACATCCTCTGGACGGGCAAGCCTACAAGGCGCGGTGCTCATGCCAGGAACGCGGTGTTCTATGGCGACAAGGCGATCGACCGAAGCCCATGTGGCACGGGCACCTCGGCGCGGATGGCGCAGCTCGTGGCCAAGGGCCGGCTGAACGTCGGCGACCCGTTCGTGCACGAGAGCATCATCGGCTCGATGTTCGAGGGACGGGTCGAGGCGGCAACCGAACTGGCGGGCGTGGCCGCGATCGTGCCGTCGATCGCCGGCTGGGCCCGGACCACCGGCTACAACACGATCATCGTCGACGACCGCGATCCGTTCTGGCGAGGCTTCTCGGTGATCTGAGGGATTGCGCACAGGGGAGGAGCGACGGGCCATGGAGAGGCCGGGGCCATCACAAGCCTGTGGCTGTTCCACCCGGACCAGGGGAGACCCGGCAAGGCCGGAATGGCTCGCGATGCGGCAGGATCAGGGAGTGACCATCATGCCGAACATGGACGAACAGCGCGAACTGCGTCCAACCATGGCCGTGCCCGTGTTCCCGAGTACGAGCAACGAGTTCATCACGGTGCTGGCGCATTTCCACCGTGCCGAGATCGCCCGCATGGCCGGCTGGCGGGACCGGATCGATCGGACAACCAACTGGGCGATCACGGTGGTGGCGGCCCTGCTGTCGGTGTCCCTTTCGACGCCTACCGCCCATCATGGCGTCTTGCTGTTCGCCATGCTGGTGGTGCTTCTGCTGCTGGTGATCGAGGCGCGGCGCTATCGCTTCTTCGACGTGTACCGCAACCGGGTGCGACGCCTCGAGCGCAACTACTACGCCCAGGTCTTCTCGCCCGTGCCCGGCACCAGCGACGATTGGGTCCAGGCGCTGGGCGAAGACCTCCGGCGGCCCCTGTTCCTGGTCAGCCTCCGCCAGGCCATGTCGCGCCGCCTGCGCAGGAACTATTGCTGGATGTTCCTGATCCTGCTGCTGGCCTGGCTTCTGAGGACCACCAGCATGAACCTGCCGGAGAACGCGGTGCAGACCCGCCTCGTCCAGGGCTTCGGAGAATGGGTCCGCAACGCCGCGATCGGCCCGCTGCCAGGCTGGTCGGTGCTGACGGCCGTGGCCTTGTTCTATGGCTGGATCATTCTCGTATCGTCGCGCTCGAACATCAGCGACGGCGAATTGGCTTTCGGCGACGTGCATGTCTGAGGAGGGCCAAGGCGGCCACCGTCGATTTCCGGCAGCAATACCCGGTCGTCGAGAGCTGGTGGCGGATCTCGACGTACATCGCTCGATCGACCCGGACGGCCTGTCCTAGGGGTCGAAGCGTGTGGCAGCAATCGACGTGGCGCCGCCTCGCCAGCTCGGGCGGGTGCGCAGGGCGTGAAGGCCGCGCAGGCGCACCGGCTCCTCCAGGATGCAACCGGCCACCGCGTCCAGAGCGTCGTCACGGCTCTGCCGGTCCGGCAGCCATTCACGCATCTCCTGCGCGAAGCCGCCCTGCCAGACATTCTCGTGCACGTGGAGCCGCCCGGAAGCCAGGAGCGGATCGAAGGCCTCCAGGATCCGCTGGACCTTGTTGCGGGTGGATACGCGCTCGACCACGGCACAGCCGGTGCGCGAGCGGGCGACCGCCTTGCGCAGCATGGAAGGCAGGAACTTACCGATGCCGTTGGTCTCGACACGAATGGCAGGCTGGGCCATCGCTTCGGCGAACTCGACGACCTGGCGGCAGAGCTGGTCGGCCTCGTCCTGGTCCGCGACCCTGGCCGGATCGTGCTTCAGGTAGCGCAGGCCGTGCAGCCAGTAGTCGCCCTCCTCGCAGACGAACACGCACGCCACGACCGAGGCGTCCCCCTTGCGGGGGTCGCCGAAGGAAGGGTCCCACCAGCAGGTGCTGGACAGCATCCGTCGCCCGCCGATGGTGAGGATCGCGTCGCCATTGCCGCTGGCGAGTTCGATCTCACCCTGGTAGCGCCGCATCCGCTCGGGCTCGAGCCGGACGTCATGCACATGGGTCGGCTCCAGCAGCATCTGCGAGCGGAACTTGGCCGGGCCAGTCTGCTGGCGCATGCGCTGCACCACGTCCTCGGAAAAGCGCTCGGGCCAGGCGGAGCGGCCGTTCTCGGGATCGAGCAGGGGGATCTTCAGCCGCTGGTATCCCGCCAGGAAGGCTGAAGCTTCCTTCAGCTCCTTGCGCGGCTCATCGGCATAGATCGAGTAGTAGGAGTGCGGGGTGCCGACATAGAGGATCGTGCCCGCCGGCATCAGGATGTAGTCGAGCTCGCGCAGGCATTCCCGCATGTCCTCGCGCTTGCCTGGCGTGTCGGAGGTATTGGGCACCTCGACGTCGTCGCAGACGATGACGTCGGCGCGAAGACCGGTCAGGTTGCCGGTGATGCCGCGCGAGCAGAGCGAGGGATCACGAAAGTCGTGGGGACGGGCGACAGTGAAGCGGTCCCCGGCCCATTGCTCCTTCCGCTCGGGCAGCAGATGCCGCGAGAGCGGGTGGCGCTCGATGATCCGGCGGACGTTGCGCGTCATCTTGTCCGCCAGGCTCTGCTCGGCCGACAGCACCAGGACTCTGAGATCCGAATTCTCGCTCAGGATCCAGGCGCAGAACAGCCCCACCAGGGTCGACTTGCCGGCATTGCGGAACACCATCAGCAGGAGCCGCTTGTCGCCAGCCCGCCAGCGCTGCTCCAGCCAGCGCGCGACGTCGACGTGGAGGTCCGGCGTCTTGCGGTGCTGGAGCTGGTTGTAGACCCAGACGAACCGGCGAAAGCTGTGCCCGTCGATCGTGCGCATGGCGGTCCGGTCCGTTGGGAAGGATGAGCGGAGCGAGCGGCCGGCCTGGCCGGTCAGTCCAGGAGCGAGCTCCCGGCGATGCTGCCAAGGGTCCTGACACCTTGGCTGAGCAGGCTGCCCTGCTGGTCGAGCAGGTTGTTGCGCTGGCGGAGGGCTGCGCGGGTATCGTTGCCCTGGAGGCTGAGCCGGACCTGGGCGTCCGACTGCGCCTGCTCGGTCCGCGCCAGCCGGCTGAGGCCCGACGCGATGGCGTCCGCGGCGCTGCCGAACGCGCCGATGCCGGACGAACCGGCGCGGGCCCGGGTGCTGGCCAGCGCCTTGGCGAGTTGCTGCTCGCGCTTGCGCCGCTCGATCAGCTGTTGGAGCTTCAGCTCCTGGGCCGTGCGGACCCGGTCCGCCTCGATCAATTCATTGGAGCGGGCCTTCTTCTGCTGGCCCAGGACGGCGCTGAGGCCAAGCGTGGCGAGGCTGGTTGCGGCACCCATCAGTCGGTCACCTGTAGTTGGTGGGTCACGGCAAGAAGCGTGAACGGGGTGGGGTCGTCCTGAGCGATCTGCCAGAACGGAGCATCGATACCTCTGCGCCAGCCAAGGACCCGCACGGCACGATCCCCGGTGAAGCCATCCGGTAGCGTCGGCAGCGCCTGCGGGATCGGGCCATTGCCCATGTCCAGATGCAGCGCGGTCGTCGCGAGGAGCCGGAACACCATGCGCACCGTGCGGTAGCGCGCATCCTGGGCACGGTTTGCGAGCGGAAGGACAGGTGATGGCTCGACGACATGCGTGAAGGCGAAGCCTGCCACGAGTTTCGTGGCTGCGAACGGCAATGTCACGCTGCCGCCGGAGACGACCGTGCGCCGCACGGGCTGATCGTCCGCGATCAGCCAGACCTGGCTGTCATTGAACCGGTCCAGGCCAGACCAGACGGTGCGGGGCGAGGACGCAACCAGCTGCAAGGCGGCGTCCACGCCGATCCGGTCGTCCAGGTACTCCAGCGAAACCAGGCCGCTGCGCGAAACGAGCAGCCAGGTCCGGCCGTCAAGGAAGGCCGCTGCGCGGATCAGGCCATTGGTGCGAATCCGCGACTAGGCGACGATGCCGTTGCCGCGGTCGACCGTCGCTGCCGCCATCGTGCCGTCGCCCTTGACCACGAGCACGAGACGGCGGACCGGATCGAACGCCAAATCCACCGGATCCACGACGAGATGGCGCGCCAGGACGGCGAGGTCGGCCGCCTGGAACGCCTGCTGGTCGTTCGTGAACAGGAACTCGCGCAGCTCGCGACCGGTCCGGCTGAGGAACAGGGTGGCACCGTCCACGTCGACGGGACGGACGTTGCGGTTGATCAGGGAGCCGATGCCCGTCTGCTGGTCCGCGCGGATCGTCGACGGGGTCAGCGGGTCGCCCGACAAGGCCCACTCGCCGGCGCTGGTGAAGACCTGTAGCTGGCGGCCGGAAACAAGGGCACGGATGGCGTGGTTGCGGTCCGTGCCCAGGCGGAAGCGGATCGCTTCCTCGTCGAGGCCGGTGCCTTCGTCGAAATCGAAGTAGCGTCCTGCCCGGGACATCCAGATCGCGTCCGGCAGGTCGCGTGATCCTCCCAGGATCAGCCGATCCTGCCAGAAGCCGACATTCGCCGGATAGCCATGCGCCTGGCTGAACGCCTGTTCGTCCCAGTCCCTGGTCGTCTGGCCGTCGTTCAGATCCTCCAGCACCATGCCGATCGCCTGGGTGGAACTCTGCACGTTCTGGATCTCGACCTGGCGGCCCTTGATCCGCAGCCTCGTGCCGGCATGGAAGGCGGTGAATAGCGGCGCCGACGCCAGCAGCGTCACGAGTGAGTCGCGCACGATCGGCTGATTGGCGGCAAGCCCCGCCTTGATCGGCTGGACGGCAACCTCGTTGGCAGCGAAGCGCGCAAAGGGTTCCCGATAGGCGAACGGCGCTGCGGCGCCCGTCGGAATGGCGAAGGACCAGCGCCTCAGCTCCCAGCTGCCGTTCGGCAAGCGCAGCAACTGCCGCGGCTCGAGGTCCGGATGGCAGATGAGCAGGGTCTCGCCCAGCCGGCCGAAGCTCAGTTGCGGGACCTGCGCCACCGTCCAGTTCGCTGAGGCCGGGGTATTGGGTGAACCGACCAGCACGTCGCCGATCACCACGTCCAGCTTGAACGCGCCGAAGGCGAGCACCGCGCCGCCATCTGCAGCGTCGAACGGAACCAGGCGGACCGCACCGGGCAGGTCGAGCGAGCGTCGCATGCCAGGGCGGCGGGTAACGCCGCCGGTAACCTGGACCAGCACGTTCTCGAGGCGTGAGGCTCCCTTGGCCTGCGCCTCGAGGTCCGACCTGCCGATCAGCCGCGGGTCGAGCTCGCCGGCGGTGAAGCTCGACTTGATCAGGGTGACGGCGCTCATCCGAGGCGAGCCTCGATCAGCGTGAAATCTTCCATCCGCCGCGGCGTGCTCTGCTGGCTGTCCACCAGCCGCGCTTGGCGAAGCTCGATCTCGGCCGACTTGCGGAGCAACTCGGCCCGGCTGGCACTCTCGGTGACCGGCAGGCAGAACTCGGCGGCCAGACGTGTGACCAGGGCAGAGGCGAAGAAGGCCGGATATTCCGCCTCGGGGACGCGCCGCTGGTAGGTGAGGGTAATCGTTGCCTGGTCGGCAAGCAGGAAGCTTCCCTGGACCCGGTAGTCCAGGCCGCGGCCCGACCGGAACGGTCCCGCGGAGATCACCCGGAGGCAGTCGGAGGGGAGCCGGTGGCGCCAGGCGAAATCCTGCGAGTCCGCCTCATCCGGATGGCTTAGGCTCGCTTGCGCGATGGAGAAGGTCCAAGGATGGGCGCTGACCAGGCCATCCCGCACCAGGTAATAGAGCTGCTGGGCGACGGTCGCCTCGGCGCTGCCCGCGGAGAACGAGCCGATCGGCTGTGCTCCGAGGCGCACGAGGGCCTGTGAGCAGAGGTCGAGGTCGCTATAGGCCATGATCCTGTTCCCCCAGGGCGCGCCGCAGCGGATTTGGCCGCTGCGGCTGCCCGATTCGGTCAGTCCGAGTTCAGCACGCCGAACTGGACCATGTTGGAGAGGTCGACGTGGCCGTCGGCATTGCCGGCCACCACCATCATGCCGTGGGTAGGCGTGGTGCCCAGACCAGCATTCAGCATGATGAAGTCGCCGACGCGCAGCATCTTGGCGGCGACGTCGAAATAGCCGGACGTGTCGACCGCGGTCGCGGCATCCTCGGTCCGGTAATGCCAGAGCGTGAAGCCGTTGGCGTAGGAGAGCACGCTCAGGTTCTCGGGTTTGTAGGCCATCGCTCTCAGTCCTCCAGGCACGGCATCTTCACGACGCCCTTGGGTTCGATCATCACCGCACCCTGGGACATCGACGAGGAAACGAAGTGGGCGGCACGATCGCCGTGCCAGCTGATGTCGGTCTTCACGTCCTGGCCGATGGCATGACCCAGCGCCGACTTGTGGTACCAAAAGCAGGTGCGCTTCGTGCCGTCGGTGGGCAGGCCGGAATGCGGGATCCAGGTCGTGCCCAGCCACATCTTCGCCTGCGTGCCCTTCCAGGGCAGGGCGGAGTCGCCCACGAACTCCGAGTTCGCGAACTCCGGCAGGTTCAGCAGTTCGGACCACTGCTTCCAGCCGACGATGGCGAAGCGCTGGCCGTCGTCCGGCACGTCGTTCTCGCCCAGCAGCTCGAAGGCCTTGAGGACCTTCGCCTTGGTCAGGCCGTCCGAGTCCGTGCCGGCTTCCTGGTTGGCCTGCTTCAGGGCGTCCATGATCAGGTCGTCGGTCTTGCGGCCGAGCGCGAAGGCCCCGGCGTTGGCCAGCACGCTGCGCTCGTCGATGTTGGTCTTCAGCTCGTCGAGCTGGTCGACCCATTCGCCGGCATAGTAGTCGAAGAGGCGGGCCTCCACGGTCGCGAACTCGAGGTTCATGACCGGCACGAAGCCGTTGCGGGCCTTCGTGGCAGCCGAGCCCTGGCCGACCTTCTGGAACACGGTGGAGCTGCCGGTCACGCCGTTCTTCACGCGGATGGTGTGGCGCAGCTTGCTGCCCTGCCGCTGATAGGCCTCGTGTACTTCGTGCTCGAACTGCTTGACGAAGGCCTGGTCGATCGAGGTGGACATGGTCGTCCTTCCTGATGGTTGGTCGTCGGGAGGCCGTGCGCCGGGGTTGTCCGGCAGGTTCATGCCGGGCCACGGGATTCTGGCCTGAGGCTTGAGCGAAGGGAGCATGCGCGGGCCACGAGGGTTGTCCGCGATCTCCCGACGAGATCGGGCGGAGGGCCGGCTAGCTGCCGTAGAGGCGGCGGTAGCCGTCCGTCACCCTCGCCACGAAATCCTTGTCGCGGTCCCGCCAGTAGCGGGGGTCGCGCATCATGCGGGTGAGCTGGTCGGGATCGGGGGCCAGCGAGGCCGGATCTCCGCCGCCGACGATGTCAGGTTCCTTGGCACGCATCATCGCGTGCAGTGCCATCACGCCGTCGAAGGAGCGTGAAAGCGCCTGATAGGCGGCAGGCTCGATATGCCGCTCACCGAAGGCCTTGAGCTGCTGCGCCACCGCGGCGAACCGCTCGGATCCCCCGAACTGCTCCTCGAGGCGCGCGCGCTGCTGCTGGGACTCGCGGACGAGCTCGGCCTCGGCGAGAACGGGTTCGACGAGCGGTTCGATCCGTTCGGCAGCCAGGTCGTAGACGAGCTGGGCCTGGTCGTTCGAGAGGCCGGCGGCGTGCAGGCGCTCCTCGAGGGCCGTGTCCCGCTCCAGCCATTCAGCCTTCTGCTCGATGACATAGCCGGCCGGGTCCTTCGGCCGCCCCAGGGCCGCGAACAGCCGCTCCTGGGCGGCGCGATCGGTCGGGTCGGCAGGCGCCGCCAACATGCTGCCGACCTTGCGCTCCAGCTCCAGATAGCTCTTCAGGAGCGTGTCGGCCCTGAGCTGGCCGTCAGGTCCCCGGAACTTCTCCGGGACCTCCATCATCGGCCCTTCCAGGCCGGATGCATCCGGCGGCGGTGCCGCGACCTCGGCCTGCGTCATGTCCCCGGCTTCCGGCATGACCGCAGGGTCGGTGACGACGTTTTCCTGTTCCATGGTGAACGAGCCTCGATTGGTCCGAAATGGACGGTCAGCGGCTGCGGCCGCGGGCTGCGAGAGACTGGAGGTGGGCGACCAGGCTGCGCTGGCCCTCGATGTGGCGCAGCTCCTGGTCACTCGTCTGGGGTGGCACGCGCCGGAGGAGGAACACCTTCTCCAGATGCGTCAGCAGCCGCTGCCCGTCCTGGGAGGCGAAGAGGCGGGCGGCGCACTGTGCCAGGTCCTCCCCTCCGCCTTGCGCGGCATCCGCGGGCGGGCTGTCCCTCACGACATGATCTCCCGCAGGAACTCGGCATTGAAGGCATCCAGATCTGCCTGCTCGCGGATCAGCTGGGACGGCACGCCCAGCGAGTGTCCGAGCCAGCGGGCGGCACCGGGCAGATCGACCACGCTGCTGGCGGGATCGCCCATCTGCCGGACGGTCTCCAGCCAGAGGAGCGCATTCTGCACGTCCAGCCGTGACTGGCGCCGGGCGAGCGGCGAGCTGTAGCGTAGCTCCATGGCGCGTCCGTCCAGGCGGGTGTCCTCGATCTCGCCGCGCCTGGCCAGGATCGCCAGGCCGCGGGCGACGAGCGGCGTCAGCAGCTCGGACTGCAGCCGGCCGAACACGGCAGAGAGGAGACGGGTCGTCTCGGCCGAGCGCTCCAGGACCTCGGTTGCCGTCATCCGCGCGTCCTGCATGGGACCCAGGCGGTCGACCAGGAGGGTGTGGCGGATCCGGGCGCGCAGGTCGTCCAGCACGAGCTGGCTGACATCGAAGCGTCCGGGCATCTCCAACGGCTTCAGGCCCTCGGAGCCCACGACCTTGGGAATGATGCTGCCGGGGATCAGCTTGATGTTGGCCGGATTGAGCACGCCATCATCCTCGGCCAGCCAGATGCCGGTGACGGCGATCGACGCATTCTTGAGGATGAGTTCCACGACCTTGTTGGCGGTACGCACGTCCGGCAGCGCGGTCATCATCGGGGAGCGGCCGTAGACGTCGCCGGCCGATTTCATCCAGCGAAAGGTGATGAACGGCGAATGGTCGAACTGACCCTCCGCGAGGCTGGCGACAGGGCGGCCGGTCTCCTCGTCATCGGTGAGCCATGCACGATACTGGAACCCCCGCCCGACCGGCACCACGGCTTCGACGACCCGGCAGGACTGGCTGCCATCGGCGGCCATCAGCTCGGCTGGCAGGGGAGCCTGCGGCCAGCGGACGCGCAGCGAGGACAGAGGCATGCAGGTCGCGCGGAAATGGCCGTTCACGGATCCATCGATGTCCTCCTCGATCGCCATCTCTGCCGCAGGGATGGCGGTGAAGCGAAACGACGAGGTCCGGCCCGGAGGTGCTTCCGCGAACAGGAGCGTGGCCGTTCCGAGCGTGACCAGATCGAGAAAAGCCTGGTGGATCTCGACGGCGAAATTCGCATGGTCGAAGTGCGACTGCACCCTGGCAGCCACCTCTTCCAGCGCCTCCGTGACCGCGGGCTGGTCCTGCTTGGGAACATCCGAGCCGGCACGCAGGCCGAACCAGGCGGACCATGGCGGCGTCAGTTCGCCCAGCAGACTGGCTGCCAGCTGCTCGACCGCATCCGCGGCCGTCGCATCGAACAATCGCTCGCTGCCGCGGCCCGGTGCGCTTTCCAGCCCACGCCCACGCTGCGGCATCGTGTAGGCGAGGCAGTCCCGCCAGACCGGCTCGAACTGCCGCCGCCGTTCGCGGGCCCTGCGGTAACGCTGGTCGAGATCGAGATCGACGACAGGCATTGGGGGCTCCAGGCTAGGACCGCATTGCGCAGTTGCGCTGATATAGAGACAATATTCCTATTACTGGACAACGTCAACTGGGCTTGTGTAGTCGCCAACCCAGATCCACGAGAGCCCGATGCAACTGGTAGGGTGTCCAAGCTCTGACATGACCCAACCCGAGCGTGCGTTTGACGATCTCGACGCAAGTGACCGGATACAGTCGGGCAAACGCTGCCTGAAAGCTTGGGCATCGCCCGGTGATGACAATCCTGCCCAAGCCGACATAGTGCTCGACGAGATCGAATTCTTTCGGCAGATCTAGCCAGGAGACGTGAAGACTGCGTAGAAGCGGATCAATTAGGATCCAGCCGCGTTCCGCACGTACGAGGCAGTAGCAATGGCGAAAGCCTGGTCTCAGCCAGGTGAGCCAGCGACTGTCGGAACGATCTTCAAAGACGACGAGCGCGTCGGAGGGGGTGGTCTCGATCATGACACTCGGTCTCAGATTATAGGATCATGAGCCTAGTGACAGGATCGCCGATCGTCAAGATGATGTTCCTACTACGATGATGCGAGAATAAGTGTGCGGAGCTGTTTCCTATGATGACGCATAAGGACGTCTGGGTCGGCATTGACCGCCTAGCCGCCAAGAATGGATTTTCCGCCTCGGGCCTGGCAAAGCGGGCCGGTCTCGATCCGACAACCTTCAACAAGAGCAAGCGCGCGACCAAGCAGGGAAAGGCACGCTGGCCCTCGACCGAAAGCATCGCGAAGATCCTGGAGGCCACGTCTACGCCCATGTCGGTCTTCGTGGCGCTGATGAGCGGCGAGGACGATGGCGAGCCAGCGCCGATTTCGCGCCGGCTGCGCTCCCTGCCGATCGACCGTGCGATGTCGGGTCAGGTCTTCGATGCGTCGGGATTTCCTGTCGGTGAGGGCTGGGAGGATGTCGACTTCCCCGGTCTGGACGACAGCCACGCCTACGCCTTGGAACTGAGCGAGGATCTCACACCCTGCTGGCGGCGCGGCGACGTGCTGGTAATTTCTCCCTCTTCATCGACCCGCCGCGGCGATCGGATCCTCCTTTGTGACCGCAAGGGCAAACTGCACTTGGGCATGCTGTCCCGCAGGACGGCGCAGCGAGTCGTGGTCGATCTCCCCGCTGGACAGGAAGAATCCTGGGCGAACGAGGATGTTG